>JAPPGB010000037.1:0-3876 GCA_028821475.1 Spirochaetaceae bacterium | reverse complement strand
AACCCGCAGCCGGGCAGGCGCAGCCGAGGGTCGCCGCGGTCGGTCGGGCAGCGGCCGTCGTGCGCGGCTGCGGCGTGCCGATGTTCATGAGCTTCCTCACCTCGGTGGTGGCGTTCCTGTCGCTGGCGGTGTCTTCGTTCTCCGGCGCCGTGCACTTCGGTATAATGATCGCCGCAGCCATCCTGGGCGCTCTGCTGCTGAGTCTGCTGATTGCCGGATGGCAACTCGCCCGCATGGAGGTTGCATGATCCTCGTTACCGCGGCGCTGCTGGCCGCACTGGCGGCGGCGTCCCCGTTGGCGGCCCAGGACGCGGCCGAGGTCGTGGCCCGCGCCGACGAGCGCGGCGCGCCCGACAACATCAGCGCCACCATCACCATGACCATCACCGCCCCGAGCGGCGACCAGCGCGTGATCCGCGCCGACTCCTACCAGAAGCAGCGCAGCGCGGAGCGCGAGGACCGGCTGTTCGTGTTCACCTTCCCGCCCAACGTACGCGGCATGGCGATGCTGGTGCACTCCTACATGGAGCAGGGCGACGACAGCATGTGGATCTACCTGCCCGACGTGGACCGCATCAAGCGTGTCGACCTCGGCTCGTCCGGCGGCGGCTACTTCCTGGGCAGCGACTTCACCTTCCGCGACATGGTGAGCCGCGATCAGGCCGAGTACCAGCACGAGCTGTTGCCGTCCGCCGCCGACGCCTACCACGTGGTGCAGGTGCGCGGGCGCACCCCGGAGCTGCGCCGCACGTTCGGCTATACGCGCGAGGAGCACTTCATCCGCAAGGACAACTTCATGCGCGAGCGGATCGTGTTCTACGACTTGGCCGGCGACCTGTTGAAGGAGTTGATCATCGACGAAGAGCACGCGGCGGACGGCTGGGCGTTCCCGTCGCGGGTGCGGATGCTGAACCACCAGACCGGCCACGTGTCGGAGATCGTGTTCGAGGATCTGTCGTTCTCCGGCCAGATTCCGGACCGCTACTTCACCCAGCGCTACCTGAGGCAGAGGTAGGCGGCGGTGAGGTCGGTCGGCGCGCGCATCGCGGCGGTTCTTGCCTGGCTGGCGGCGGCGCTCCCGGTGGCGGTGGCCCAGGAGGTGGGGGTGGGCGGCTTCGTGCGGCTCGACCACTACGGCGGCATCGCGGAGGAGCGGTTCTACAGCAACGACCGGGTGCGGCTGACCGCGGTGAGCCAGGTCCGGGCGGAGGACGAGGCCGGCTTCTGGTCGGCGTTCCTGGAGCTGGTCGCCCACGTGCAGTACGACGAAGAGGGATTCTCGGTAGCCCCCGGCGCGCTGACTGCACGCGACATCGACAACCTGATCCGGCAGGCGTACGGGACGTTCCGGTTCGACGCCTTCGACGTCGAGGTGGGCAAGAAGTTCGTGCGCTGGGGGAAGGTGGACTTCCTGAGCCCGCTGGACGTGGTCAACCACTTCAACGCCGAGGTGCCGGCGCTGGTCGACGTATTCGAAGGGCCGCTCGCCGACCCGCTGGTACAAGTCATCGTCTATCCGACCGACGAACTGGCGGTCGAGTTGGTGTACGTGCCGTTCCTGGCGCCCTACGTGATCGCCGTCGACGAGTTGGACTTCGACTTCCAGTTCGGCCTGCTGGACGTCGACATGGAGTTCCGCTACCCGGAGGTGGAGCCGTTTTCGGAGTTCGCCCACTCCGTGCACGGCGCGATCTCCTACTCCACCTTCCTGGCCGATCTACAGTTGAGCTACTCCTGGTTCCGCGACCAGATTCCCGACATCGACCTGAGCGGCCTGGAGGAGAGGATCGACGTGCTGCACGAGATCGAGGGCACGATTCTGCCCGCCTACGGGCGCGCGCACAACATCGGATTGGGCGCGAGCGTGGGGCTCGACGGCTGGGTGATCTCGGCGGACGTGGGCGCCAAGTTCCACCAGGACAACCTGGACGGCTCGCAAATCGGGGTCAAGAACCCGGAGATCCGCTCCGTCCTGCAGGTGGACCACCCGTTCGCGATCGGCGAGCAGCAACTGTTCGCCACCGCCGGCGCGATCCACCGGCTGGTGCTGTTCGACGAGGATGCCTGGGATTCCGAGTTCAGCCCGTTCCTGGAGTCGATCATCGGCAGGTTGCACGACCGCGAGCTGTTCCAGGACGAGCCGTCGCACTGGTACCTGATCGCCCGCCTGCAGACCAGCTTCCTGCGCGAGCAGCTCAGCGTGGAAACCACGGGCGCGTGGGGCATCAGCGAGGAAGCCCTCCACCTGGCGCCGCGGGCGAGCTACGCGATATCGGATACGTGGTCGGTGGCCGCCGGCGCCAACCTGTGGTTCACGCTCGACGGCCCCGACAGTACCAAGGTGGGCCTGTTGCGCCGGGACGACGCCAAGGACAACGTGTTCATCCAGACCACGCTCCGCTACTGACTCAGTCCCTGCGCCGTGTCCGGTCGCGCTTTCTCTGCTTAGCCGCTTGCCATCTGCTTTTTGAGCGTGAGCGAAGGCATCAACCCCAATCCCACGAGGATATCACTCTTAATCGTCAGTTCATCATCCGACAACTCGTACATAATCGTGACCGGGGCGCCCTTCAATCCTTGTACGTCTGCTGGCGCCGTGTCCGATATGGTTGCAAGGGTGACTTCGATCTCCGACGCAGTGACTGACATGCTACCGCTCCCCATAGTCTCCATCGTCGTGGGCATCATTGTAGTTGGATCCACAGGGCCGGGTGTCGTTACCACAAGCGAGAACGTGCCCTTATTCACTCCCTCACCGTCCACGATGCTTACCACGACCGCAGCGTCTATCTGAATTGTCGCCGGAGCGCCTGGTAGCGCCGCTGCCGGATTGGGTACCGTTGCCATCGTGTTTACCGTCCAGATTCCTGCCAAGTCCTTGGCGTAGTCCGTTTTCATCGGGGTTTCGCAGCCGGACAGTAGTACCAGCGTCGCGACCGCCGCGACGCCCATGATTGAAGCGAATCTTGTCATTGCGCTTCCTCCTCCCAGTGCCCCATCGGGGCAAGTATTCGAGGACAGGATGTCACATAATCTTCGACGGTGCAATGACCCATGCCGTCCGCGTCTATCCGAACGGGCCGTTCGGGTGCGGCGGAACGAGCGCGGTCGCGGCGGCGGCGGGAGGCGTATAATCGGCGACGGTGGGTGGGACCCTGTATCAGGGGCTGCTGGTGCATGCCGACGGGCGGTTCGTGGCCGACGTGGAGATGGGCGCAGGGGTGGTTGGCGCGCTGCGCATGGCGCGCTCGGACGCGGCTGGCGGGGGAGCCGCCGGCGGTGGACGCGGTGCCGGTGCCGTTGCTGCGGGGAGTGGCGGCGGAGGTTGGAGGTGCTGCCGGATGCGGTGTTCGGGCGCGGCTGCGCGGCGTTCGCGGTCGACAACCGCATCCTGAGCGAAGCGGGCTTCGACGGCGACCTGGTGCGGGTGACCGGTCACTACCGGAGCGACCCTGGTGTTGCTGAGTGACGATGCGCAGCGGCGAGCCGGACAGCGGCATTGCGGTCGCCGAGCAGGCGGCCCTGCTGCTCGGCGAGCCGAAGGCCGCGGCGGACTGGTGGCCGGCGGTTCGCGCGGGGACAGCGCGCATGGTAAGCGTTGGCGCCGGTGAGCGCGCCGCGGACGCCAACTCCTGGCGCACCTGTTGCGGGCCGGTTGCGGCCGGCAAACACCCATGGGGGCTGTGGAGGTTCGACGATATAGGTAAGGGTGCGGGAGCTGCGGGAGCCAGGGCGATCCCATGCTGATAAGGACTGAAAGTCCCTGGAGGCAGTCTCCATCGCGGGCGCGCTGCTCATCCTCGCTGCGCTGCACCGCCAAGTTGCGGGTCGCTCAGGGAGCGCCGCCGCGCGCCGCCGCCACCGGCGGCTCCCACA
>JAPPGB010000036.1 GCA_028821475.1 Spirochaetaceae bacterium | reverse complement strand
GCCGCACGGCTGGCCGATACGGTGCGGCAGGCGGCACGGGAACGGCGGCGCCAGGCGACGGCGCGGCGCGCGCTACGCGATCGGCTGCGCTCCGGGACGCACGGCGCCGCGGTGCGCGGCTTCGTGCGGCTGATCCGCTGGGGAGAACGCGCCGGCGTGCCGTTCCGGCGCTCGGTGGCGCCGCTCGACTACGTGCGCGCGCTGGCGGCCAAGCTGCCCGAGCAGCACGACGAACTGCTGGCGCTCGGCGCGCTGTTCGAGGAGCTGGTGTACTCCGCCGCCGGCGCAGGCGCGGACGGCGGTGACCGGTTCCAGGGACAACTGCGCGCCGTGATGCGCAGGCGGGGACGCACGGCGTGATACCATGGGACGGCTCGGCGGCGGCCGCCGCCGGCGCAGTGCTCCGGACGACTCGTCGCGGTTCCGTCGACCAGCGACCGCGCTGCCGGCCGGCACGCGCTCGGCAAGGACATCACCGCCGAGACGCAGGTGATCGACCTGACGGCCACGTCGCACCTGCTGATCGCGGGCGCCACAGGCGCCGGCAAGTCGGTGCTTCGGGCAACAGCACGCGGCGCGTTGGCCGGAGCTTGCGGGCGGTCGCCAGGATGAGCGCCACCGGGAGGATCGCGGCGCAGGCGGAGCGCGACCGTGAACCGCGCACCGACGGTGCGGCCTTACGCCCCGCTCGACCGGTTTCCTCCCCGTGCACCGGTGCGCAGCGCGGAGCCGGCAGCGGGTGGTGGAACCCGGCGACGTATCCGCGGCGGCGCCAGAATGCAGCCGGAGTCTCGCCCCGGGCTGTTGACCGTGCGAACCCCACACGCGGGCAAGGAGGACCGGCGGCATGACCGTGGCTCAGTGGGCCGGACGCGTGACCGATGCCGTACGCGGCGCGTTCTTCGGCAAGGACGAGGTGACCGAGAAGGTGCTGGTGGCGCTGCTGTGCCGCGGCCACGTGCTGATCGAGGACGTGCCCGGCGTCGGCAAGACGGTACTCGCCCGCGCCCTGGCCAACACCGTGGGCGGCATGTTCAAGCAGGTGCAGTGCACTCCCGACCTGCTGCCCGCCGACGTGCTCGGGGTGTCGATCTACAACCCGCAGAGCGGCGAGTTCGTGTTCCGGGAAGGCCCGGTGATGACCAACGTGCTGCTGGTCGACGAGATCAACCGCGCCACGCCGCGCACCCAGTCGGCGCTGCTGGAGGCGATGGCGGAGGGACAGGTGAGCGTGGAGGGCACCAGCCGGCCGCTGCCGGACCCGTTCTTCCTGGTCGCCACCGAGAGCCCGGGCGACGCCGAGGGCACGTTCCCGCTGCCGGAGGTCCAAAAGGACCGCTTCTTCATGACCGTGTCGATCGGCTACCCCGACCGCGAGGCGGAACGGGCGGTGATGGCGCTCGGCACCGCGGACAGCCACCCGCTGGCGCGCATCACGCCGGTGGCCGACATCGCGACGCTGATCGACATGCAACAGCGGGTATTGCAGGTGCACGTCGACGACTCGCTGCGCGGCTATATCCTGGCCCTGGTGGGGGCCACGCGCACCGACCGCCGCCTGGCGCTCGGCGTGTCGCCGCGCGGCTCGCTGGCGCTGTACAAGGCGGCGCAGGCGCTTGCCGCGCTGCGCGACCGCGAATACGTCACCCCGGAGGACATCCAGGAGGTGGCCTATCCCGTGTTGCGCAAGCGCATTATCTTGAAGGCCGGGGGCCGGTCGCAGCGCGCCGACGAACGTGAATTCATCGCCAGCGTGGTCGATTCGGTGGGCGTCCCGCCGCTCAGCGACGCGGTCTAGCCCCGCGCCGCAACCACCGTGCAATCATGATCGTTCCATCTCGACAGCATCATCCAACACCGCGGCGCAGGGAGCGCGGGCGCCTCGCGCGGGCGCTGGCCGCCGTGCTCCTGCTTGCCGCCCTGCCCGGTACCGTCGCCGCTCAATCGCTGTACGACCCCGCGGACCGGGTGTACCGCCATCTGGCGATCTGGGAACGGAAGGGCTACCTGGCGCCGCTGCCGGCGCTGCGCCCGTTTGCACCCCAGCTCGTGATCGACCTGCTCCGCCAGGTGGAGAAGACCGGTTCAGCGCTCGACCGCGAGCTCGCCGCATCCTACCTGCGGCGGCTGGCGCCACCGCGGAACCCGGACGCGCTGCCGCTACCGGGTCCGCAAGAGCCGGCCGACGGGCGATGCCTGGACAGCGGTTTTGATCGTCTTGCATGTCACGGAGTGACCGTGCTGCCGCCCGTCGAGGTGGCGGCATTCGGCGGCGCCGTGCTCACCACGCCGCGCGGCGGCGACACCGGAAGTGACGCCGGTGATGACCACTTCCGGTTCGGCGGCGGCATCGAGTCCACCGCGCGCTACGGCCTGTTCGCCTACTCGGCCGCGTTCCGCTACTGGTGGGAGAGCACCCCGCAGCCGGCGTTGCGCTACCGCTTCTCCCCCATACCGGTGTTCCCGAACGCGGGGCCGAACTTCGACATCGGCGAAACCAGCTTCAGCGGGCGGGAGGACCTGCGCGCATCGGCAACCTTCGGCACCGGCGCCATGCACCTGCGTGCCGGCTTCGGCGAAGGCGCCTTCGGCTCGCCGTTCGCCGACAGCCTGGTGCTCGGCGCCGGCGCGCCGCCGACCGCGCACCTGGTGGGCGCGTTGTACGGCGAGCATCTTTCCTATACCGCGGCCTTCCTGGAGCTGGTCGCCGAGCGCGCGGCCGAGCGCGACGGCAAGCTCTACGTCCTCAAGAACCGGGCGCGCAGCGACGGGTTCCCGGCCAAGTACCTGGTGCTGCACACGCTGCAGTGGCACGCCCTGCCGTGGCTCAGCGTGGACGCGTTCACGGCGTCGCTGTTCGGGGCGCGGCCGAGCCTGTACTCGCTGCTGCCCACGGCGTTCATCACCGAGCCGTTCACCCGCGACTACGACAACACGCTCGCCGGTCTCGCCGCCGCGGTGCGCCTGCCGGCCGGATTCGGGGCGGCGGCAAGCCTGTACGTGGACGACTACAACACGTTCGTCGGGGAGGACACGTTCAACCCGAGTCCGTTCTCCAACAAGACCGCCGGGCAGGCGCTGATTTCCTGGAGCCCGGCGCCGTCGAACGCGATCGACACCACCGGCATCGTGTCGCTCGACTACCTGTTCGTGGCTCCCTACATGTACACCCACTCCAGCCATCAGCCGATCAACTATCTCACCTACACCCATCGCGCACGCCCGCTTGCCAACAACCTGCGGCCCAACTCCGACCAGGTGACGCTCGCCGCGCTGTTCACGCCGCTGGCGTGGCTCGACCTGGAACTGGCGGCGCGCCGCATCCGCCACGGCAACGCCTCCGCGCGGCGCGACAACCGCGGACCGTACGACGACGGCTCAATCTGGGACGACGGCTACGACGCGGACGGACGCGCCACCTTCGTCGGTCCGGAACCTTCCCTGCTCGACGCGCCGGTGCTGGAGGAGATCCTGCAACTGGAGGTCGCCGCGACCGCCCACCTGGCGGCGGAGCCGGTGGCGGTGCGTACGCGGGTCGGCTATTCGGTCGAGCACGTCGACAATCTCGACCTGAACGAGGGCGAGAGCGCGACCCGCCATCGCTTCGGGGTTGGCGTGACCGTCAGCCTGTAGCTTCCGCCCGCAGCCGCGGGCGCGGGCGCCCGACCGAGCGCTCCAGGCGCACGCGCAGGCCGAACACCTCCCGGAACAGGTCGGCCTTGCGTTCCATGGCGAGTTCTTCGAGCGCGAGCGCGCCGGCGCACTCGCAGGCAAGGGTCACCTCGTCGTCGCTCTTGTGCACGCGCAGGCTGGCCACGCGGCCCTGGTGACCGCGGTCGAGCGCCTCCGCCACGCGCAGCAGGGCGGCGAGCTTGCTCACCACGATCCGGTCGGCGCGCGCCAACTGCATGTATGCGCCGTGCGTCGGCGCCGGCAGCGCCTGCCGGTGGTAACGCACCACGTTGGCCACGATCGCCCGGTCGCGCCCGTCGAGCCCGAAGATCTCCGAGTTGCTGACAATGTACTGACCGTGCTTGTGGTGCCCGCTGGTGCGAATGACCTGGCCGATGTCGTGCAGGATGGCGCTCACCTCCAGCATCAGCCGGCTGCGGTCGTCGAGGCCGTGCTCGGCGCGCAACTCGTCGAACAGGCGGCACGAGAGCTGTGCCACGTGGCGGGCGTGACGCTCGTCGAAGCGGTAGCGCTTGCCGAGGCTGATGGCGTTGGCCGTCACCTGGGCGCGCATCTCGCGCAGCGCGGGACTGCCGTGCGCGTCGTGGTGGCGCGCCAGTGCGCCCTCGCGGATGCTGACCCGCGCCACCAGGATCTCCCGCGCCGCCGTCAGATTCAGGAACGACCGGTAGATGAGCAGTCCGGGCACGAGCAGCTCCGCGTCGCTGTAGGAGATCTGCAGGTCGCGCACCAGGTCCGCCACCGGCAGCGCCGCGACCTCGTCGATGAAGCGGTCGAACGCGGCGAGGCCGAGACGCGAGACCGGCCTGCTGCCGCCGCCGAGCGGCGTCACCGGGAAGCTCACGTCGCTGCCGATGGCGATGAAGGTGCCGACGCGGCTCAGGCGCAGATCCTTCTGCACCGATGCCAGCAACGGTCCCATCGCCTCCTCGACGATGTCGCGCGGCGCGATGCCGGTGCCGCCGGCGAGCTGCAGCGGACGGCGCATGCGCACGGTGCCCTCCTTGAGGGTGCGCAGTGCCGAGATGCGCCCGCGCCGCACCAGGATCAGCGTGGCGTGCCCGCCGCCCACCTCGACGATCAGCGCGTTGGTGCGCAGCACGTCGGCCAGGTCCGCGCCGAGCGCGCGGCGCACGGCCACGTAGGTCAGTTCGCTCTCCTCCACCTCGCCGATCACCTCGATCGCCAGGCCGGTGCGCAACGCCACCCGGTCCACGAACGTGTCGCCGTTGCGCGCCTCGCGCAGCGCGCTGGTGCCGAACACCAGGGTGTCCGCGGGGGAGATGTTCCAGCCGGCGAGCAGCTCGCAGTAGGCGCTCAGCACCTGCACGCCGCGAGTGAGGGTGGCGCGCCCGATGCGCCCGGAGGAGAATACGTCCTGGCCGAGCGGGACCGGCTTGACGGCGCGGTCCACCACGTCCCAGGTGCCGTCCGGGTGGCGGTCGACGATGAGCAGGCGGAACGCGCTCGAGCCCACGTCCACCACCGCAGTCAGGTGCCCGGACCCGCCGCCGGCCATGCGCCCGGGCGCAGCCATCAGGCGCGCTCCGCGAGCATCTCGCGCAGGCCGCCCACGGCGCCGTGGACCGCGGCTTCGTCGCCGAGCTCGGCGGCGACCACGCGGACGCCGGCGGCCGCCGCCGCCAGGGCGTGCGTGCGCATGGCGCGCTCCACCTGCGCCACGTAGCGGCCGCCGAGCTTCTCAACCAGGCCGCCGCCGAGCACCACCAGGTCGGGGCTGAACAGGTTGACGCAGTTGGCGATCCCGATGCCGAGATAGCGCGCCGACCGCTCGACCACCTCGCACACCGCGGGCTCCCCGGCGGCGACCGCACGGGCGATCACCCCGCTCTTGACCGCCTTCAGGCGGGTGCCGGCGGCCGCGCGCACCGTCGGCGCCTGGCCGATGGCGGCCAGCATCACCAGGTCTCGGGCGATCGCGCTGCGGCTGGCGTACGCCTCCAGGCAGCCGCGCTGGCCGCAGCCGCACAACGCACCGCCGTGCTGCACGATGATGTGGCCCACCTCACCCGCCGTGCCGTTGGCGCCGCGAAACACCTCGCCGTTCACCACCAGGCCACCGCCCACGCCGGTGCCGGGGAATACCCCGAGCACGTACCGCGAGCCGCGGGCGGCGCCCGCCAGGTATTCGCCGTAGGTGCCCATGTTGACGTCGTTGTCGAGAAACACCGGCACCCCGAGCCGCTCGGCGATGTAGTCGCGCAGCGGGAAATCGCGCATGCCGAGGTTGGGTGCGAACACGATCACGCCGGTGTCGAAGTCGAGCGGGCCGGGCGCGCCGATGCCGGCGCCGCGCAACGCCGCCCGCGTCGCACCCGCGCGCTGCAGCGCCTCGTCCACGGCGGCGACCATCGTCTCCGCCACCACCTCGCCGCCGCTGCCGGCGCGCGAACCGAGCCGCGCCCGGCCCACCACGCGGCCGTCGCCGGTCAGCAGCGCCGCCGCGATCTTGGTCCCGCCGAGATCCAGCCCCGCGTACAGCTCCCGTTCCATCGCCCTCCCCAACCACGGCGCCCGCCGCCGTCTGCCATTACAACCGCTGCCGCCGCCCCGGTCAACGCCACGGGCGCCGCGCGCGCCGTATCCGCACCCCGTGACAGGGACCTCACGCCAAGGTACGAATCCGGCGAGTGTGCGGGTTGCGAACGCGGAAATGCGCCAAGCAGATAGGATGTGATAACTGTGACGGCATCGTCGAGCGGGGACTCGGCAGAGTAGCCTTCTATCGGACGGGAGATTACTCGGCGGTGGCTTCCGGGGGACTTGTGGTCGCCGCTGCGGGCGAGCCGTTGGTTGGGCGCCAGGGGCCGGTCAACGCACCCTCAATGCGGGCAACGCACTCCGCCAAGGCGCGCAGAACGCGGCGTACGGCGACCGCGGTATCGACGCGGCGCTGGTGGTTATCGGCGGTGGCGAGCGTATGGGAGGGACTGGTGGTCGAGAATCGTGAGAGCCAATTCAAGTCACGCCGCGGCGGCGACTGCTCGTCACCTGTGGCCCAGCGAACGGCTGGTGGCTACTCCCCGAGGGTAAATGATAAGGTCGAGAAAGGAGGAATCATGACTCAACAGGCCGCACTGCTCGAACGCGTCACCGTTCGTCCCGAAATCTTCGGAGGTAAGCCGATCATTCGCGGCATGCGGATCGCCGTGGAGCATATCCTTGGAAAACTGGCGGCGGGTGATACGGCCGAGGCGATACTTGACGAGTATTCGTTTCTTGAACCGGAGGACATCCAAGCATGTCTAATCTTCGCCCATCGTTCCATGGCTGGCGAACATGTATATGATCGAAACCCTGCTCAAGAGGCTACGTGAGGTTCCTTCTCGATGTCTGCGTCGCATCGAGCGTTCTATTCAGTACGTTGATGGACCTCGGTCATGATGTTCTTTCCGCTCGGGACGGATATGTAAATGCCTCCGACCAAGAGTTACTCGACCTTGCATACCGGGACGATCGGGTACTCCTCACCGAGGACAAGGATTTCGGGGAGCTTGTCTTTTCGCTTCGCCTTCCGCATCCCTGCATTGTGCGCTTCAACGGCCTGTCAACCACGGCCCAAGCAGCTGCCATGCGGAGTCTGATCGCGAGCCATTGCGAACGGCGGACCGGCAAACGGATCATACCAAGACGCCGCCTCCTGGTCCGAGTACAGGGCGAAAATCCTACGACTCCTACCGTAGGAGGACCGTATGTAGCCGACTCGACCGACGACGTACAGCACCACGGCGCCGGCGCCGTGGACGATCTATTTCTCCAGAGCTAGATAGTCAACATGTGAGCCACTTGCATACACCCTGGAACGCTGATGAGGACAGCAACGGCGAGATAGGTGCGACGGTCTGCAACGAATTGGTTCCGATTCAAACCATCGGTGTAGGAGACGATCTTTTCGCTGAATTCGATCATGTCGTGAACGTAGTGACGCCACGCTCTTTCCGGTTGATCAGCATCAGACATTCACGAGCTCTCTTGCTACGTAAGGCCGGATCTCTTTTCGGAGTGCCTTGTGGGTTACCAGGTCGACGGGACGATGGAGCAGGTCTTCGATAAAGAACTGAACGCCGAAGTAACGAGTCGACGTAGCGGATCCCTCGAATCTGACCAGTATGTCGACATCGCTGGAATCGTTTGCATGATCACGAGCGTAGGATCCGAAGAGCCCCAACTCGGCCACCCCGAATCGGCTCATGATGGTTGTCTTGTGTGCACGCAGCAGCGTGAGCACTTCGTCTCTGGTCACAGTACGCTCTCTGATACGGTCCGCGCTCCGGTCGCTCGCAGACTCCTCGGCTATCGTATACACGTCGGTGAACTCTGCGAAGGCCCAGCGGCCGTGGGCGCCGGAGCGGTTGATGGCGGGTACCAGTAGGTGTCCAAGGTGGCCTTCTTTCCTTGGCGTCCTCGCGGCGGCAGCCCTTGATCTCGACCAGCTGTCCGGGTCGTTGGGGTGCAGCACGCGCAGCCGGTCGCGGATGGTCAGGCCGGGGGGCACCACCAGGAAGCCGCGCGTGAATCGCCCGCTGCACGGATGGCGCACCGCGTTGACCGTCGCTGCGGTTCTCCTCCAGTTCCCAGTGCCGCGCCCGGCTACTCGTTCCCACCCTGCCGGCGTCGTCACGGGACCGGCATGGGTATAGAGTAGGTGCATGGCCGACCCCGACCTCAAGCTGTCTCCAGCACCGGAAGAGACCCTCCTCGACCGCGAGTTGAGCTGGGTGGAGTTCAACCGCCGCGTGCTCGACTAGGCGCAGCGCGAGGAGCTGCCGCTGCTGGAGCGGGTGCGCTTCCTGACCATCGTGAGCTCCAACTTCGACGAGTTCTTCATGGTGCGCGTGGCGGCGCTGAAGCGGGAGCTGGGCGGCTCCGCCGTCAGCAGCCAGCGCCTGGAGCAGGTGGCGGCGGCGGCGCACGAGGTGGTGGCGGGCCAGTACCGCGCACTGCACTCCCGCATCGTGCCGCAGCTCCACGCCGCCGGCGTGCACCTGGTTTCCACCGCCGACCTGACCGGTGAGCAGCGCAGCGCGGCGGCCGATGACTTCCGCTTCCAGATTTTCCCTGCCCTGTCGTCGGTTCGCATGGCCGATGACGGGGCGACCGCCTGGCGACCGCCGTGGCCGGCTTGCGCCTGCACCTCGCATTCCGCCTGGAGCCGATCGCCACTTGCTAACTCGGTATGATCCGCTCAGTTCTGACTTATGGCCAATATAATTGAGAAGATAGCAGCAGCAATTCCTATTCCCGAAACTGTCGCAGCGACGACAGTCGCTTTCGTCGCAACATGCTTCATTTCAGCCTCGGTACTTGAAGTGTTGTCGCGGATTTCCTTAACGTCCTCATGGACGTTTTGTAGCCTGAGTTCAATCCTCTCGACCACGGTTAACACCCTAGCCAAGAGACTCACCCTTTCTAAGTGTCAATTGCTCGACATATTCATGTCCATCTAGCATAATAGCACATCCAAGAATCACGTTATCTCCTGAACAGTGAGATTGCACCAACCCACGATCTTCCAACGACCTTATGAAAGCACCAATGTCGTCACTACTGCGAATTTTACACCTGTTCTTGGCTTCTTCTACCTCGTTTGGGTCAAGACTGAATGCTACCGTAAGTGGAACATCCCCTAGCTGGCCATGTAATTCTACAAGATAACTAAGAAGACAATCCCGTTTTTGACCAATATTCACGACATTCCCTCCTTAGCCGCGAGTTGTTTGACTTCATGATTTCGTATCGTACCTGATTACGTGAAATCTGTCAAGGCCCAACTCATCGCGCAACATTGGCTTACGGCCGTGGCGACTCTTCTCGCTTTCGGGGTTGTAGTTCAAATGCAAGTGAACGCCGCCGTGCTGAAACTGGCATCTTTCGAGGGTCACACAGATTCCCCAGGAAGAAGGCGTTTGGGATCATTGAGATTTTCCAGTGTGTGAGGGCGTGAGGTGATGAGGTCCCGTCCTGGCGGTAGCCTCAAACCGGCTTTTTTCCCCGGACGGGTGGCTTCCTGAAATCAGATCAGTGGCTCAATTGCACCGGATTATGCAGTTTAGGGTCGCGCCGTGCGGACTCGGCCTCGCGCAGTCCCGGCGCCGCGTAGTGGTGCAGGCCCCTCCGGCGGAACAACTACCCCCTGTTGCATCGCCGTGTTGAGATTCACCGGGTCGTGCCAGTGAGAAAAAAGCCTGCGAACGGAGCACCAACACCCCAAGATGGAGAGACAGCAGATAGAACAACCGCATTAGACGCGTTCAGGAACTCAGGAACGTGGTTTACTTGTCTACGTTACTGGTTGGAGCCCTGTTCGATCAGCTCGTGAAATAGCCGTTGCCACTTCTCCACAGCGTCCTCCTTGAAACGTTTCATCCCGACGTCCAGCGCCCGCAACTTCGCTCGTCTAGCCAGTTCAACCTTCCACGAAGCTGGGAGATCGAGTTCCTGCGTCCGAGCCCATTCTTCAATCTGCGTGCCGATCGGCGCTCCTGCTCGAGCGACTTCCGCGAAGAGTAAGTCGGCCCTGCGGTGCCACCGGTCCACCACCTCAGCTAAGAACTCAACGGGCAACAGATCTTCCACTTCCGACTCTCCGAACCCAGCGAATTCGTCGGTGCACAGTACCTTGGTTCTCTCATGGCGATAGAGGTCACTCGTCAGTTCCTTCGCCATACGTCGGCCTGGCACGTCGCCATCTAGGAGGACCAGCGGGAGCGCTTCGTCCCGACCCGTCAGGATGCTTGCGACAATCCGAGTTGTCTTTGCTCCCCCAGCTGGCGGGAAGACGAGCTCCCTACGCGGAGCGATCTTCCTGTCGGCGATCAGCAGTGCCTTGATCGCCGTGAGGTAGTGCTGGTCCGAAACACCTTCGACGATGACCGGCTGGCAACCTATCAGAAGGCTCTCTGCGACTGTCAGGCCAAGCCCTGAATATACTGCGTACGCCGCGCCCGGTTGCTCCCCGTCAGCCTCCGTGTGCCGCAGGTTAGAAGTGGCTTTCGTAGTACCGTCGGCCGCCACATAGACCTTTCGTGCGCGGTCCACCCGATCCGCGTCAACCAAGAATGGCGAGTGCGCCGTGTAGATGATTCCGTTCGTCTTGGACAGGCTATCGAAGAAGGTCGACAGGTCCCGCTGCGCAAGAGGGTGTAACGAAAGTCCAGGCTCGTCCAGTAGCAGAACCGCGTCCCTGTGCTCCCCCATGCTCTCCACCAGAAACACAAGGTAGAAGCTCAGGAACCACTGCAGGCCCGTGCTGCGACTCTCAAGCTCGATCTTCTCGGGACGCCGGTCGTCCGATACCCAAATACGGAAATGGTTGCCGTCCGCATCCAGTTCAAAGACATAATTGCCCTGTTTCCACCAGTCCCGGAACTGCCTGGTCAGCAACGCACCGGCCGACTGGAGGAGGATAGACCGTTCCCGCTTCTTCTTAGCAATCTCTGCGATCTCTTCTGGTGTTGGCTCTCGTCCGTGCCGGCTCTCCATGAAATCACTCCCGAGTTCAAGAATCTCCTCGGCCCTCAGCCGCACGAACTTGAACAGCACTCGCAGCGTCCGGGCCTTCGCCTCTTCCTTCGGGCCGAGGTCATCTCTCCTCAGGTTTTCAACGACATGTGGGAGGTAAATCTCGGAATCTAGGTTACCATAGTTCGAGTAGTAAACAAACTTCGGAATGATCTTCAAGACTGCATCAATAACCTTCTTTCGCTCGCCGGGATCGCCACCCATAAATTCGCTATACCGTTCCTCCATTTGTGCGATTGTACGTACCACACGCGGTACTAGCTTGCTCGTCTTTGCCGGCTCTGTAGGTATAATGGACCCTAGCCGTTCGGCTAAACGATTCAGTTCATGTGGTTCTACATCAGCCGTGGCATCGCTGGCCAATGAGTGGGAAGCCGCGGCCTCGAAGCTCGCCGCCTTTCGCGATGATCTGGGCGAGGTGTTTGGGCGGTTCGAGTCGCCGCAAGAGCCGAATGAGGCGGTGACCGAGCACGATTTGATTCGGCCGGTCCTGGAACTGCTCGGCTGGAGTGACTACCTGCCGCAGCAGGCGGCCGCCGGACACGAGGACGTTCCCGACCATCTGCTGTTCGCCGACGCGGCGGCCAAGGCGCGCGCTACCGCTCGGGGCAATTCGGACGAGCGTTTTCGGGATGCCCTGATCGTGCAGGAGAGCAAGCGGTTCGGGCTCGCGCTCGATCAGCGCGACCGGGCCGACGGACATCGTGCCGGCACCCCGCATGGCCAGATGCTGCGCTACCTGACTACCGCCGACGTCGCCTCGGAAGGGCGCATCCGGTTCGGCATCCTCACCAACGGCAGCGTGTGGCGGTTGTATGACCGGCGGGCTCGGCCGCGGGCGAGCGGCTTCTTCGAGGCGGACCTCGCCGACCTGCTCCAGCCGGGCAACGAAGACGGTCTGCGGATCTTTCTCCTGTTGTTCGGGCGCGACTCCTTTATCCGGCAAGGGACGGCGACCACGACCTCGGCTCGCGGCAGTTCCGGGACAGCGGCTTCTTGGGTTCCCTGTCCTGGAGCCCAGCGGCTCCGCCCGCAGCGGCGGCCCGGCTGGCTCTCTGCTTCCGAAGCCCTTCGCCGGCGCCCGCCGAACCCCACCGGACCACCATGCGCCCTCGCCCAAACCGCCCGTCGGTAACCCCGTGGGAGGTTCGGTTACCCGCCGCCATCCACATCTTATCGCAGTTCCGGAGACACCAAAACCACAAACCAATGTATCTCGGCCGATAGCAAACAATATTACAGTGTTTGGAAATTGACCGACTCCGAGTCGGCGGTGTATCCTTGGTTATGGCAAATGCTCTGATGATGTTGTTGAAGGCGTACAAGTGCGAGGATTGGGCAAACGAATTCTTGGATGGTTGCCTCTACTGCAATACGTTGAGCTTCCATCGGGAAATGGACGATCAAGAAGGTGCTATCGTGATCTCTGGTCCGGATATCGCCCAATTTAAGTTCAAAATAGGGGAACGTGAGTTGAAAACTGTTAGCAACTTTACATACCGTTCGAACGCCGCGGATCACATCAATGTGTTCTGTATGTATTCTTGGGCACCTCCGTTTGAAGATAACGACAAGAGACTCGTCATCCTTGATAAGGAATCACAACTAGGCAGTCTACGTTCTCTTGAAGAGTCCTACGGCCGATACACCGTAATGGTTCGGGATATTCCAGAGTTCTTCAGAAGATTGGATACTGCCGTAACGCGCACTGATGGACCAGTCATCGAGGCGAGGGGCAATCTCGTCAGATACAATCTGTATAGCGGACTTCCTTCTAGCGTTAGTACACTGGACGGGATGATGGAATTGGCATTTCACAAGAATCCGAAATATGCGAGAGAGAACGAGTATCGATTTGTATTCCAATTTGACCAAGAAAAAGCCGGGCCTTTCCGGTTTGACATCGGCGACATACGGAATATCGCAGTTTTGACAAGAACTAGGGATATATACGCTTCAATTGCAGTAAATGGGTCATATCACTTCTAGGAGTGGTGCTGTCTCGAGGTTCTTGCGCGCGGCAGCGCCGCCGCCATCGCGTCGCTGGTTGGGTTGTTTTCGATGTAGTTCTGCGCGATGGCCCATCTGATGATCGACGAGATGTGGCCCTTCACTCGGCTTACCGTCGCCGTCTTGTTGTGCCAGATCGGGGCGATCACAGCGAGTATGTCCGCAGTCGTAGTCTGGCTTACGGGCTTCCGGCCGAGCTTGGGGAACACGTACCGCTCCAGAGACGAACGCCAGACCTTCGCCGATGAGTCGGCGGCGCTGGTGCGCCATGTCGGCTCGCAGAGCCGGATCACCTTCTCAGCGGCCTGCTCGAACGTCGTGCCAGGCCCACGTTGGACGGCGCTAGCCGTTGGCTCCATGATTTCCCAGGTCCACCACCTTTGCGCTCCTCGACCAAGAGCGACAGGCCGATCCGCCACGTCTCTCGCCGTAGCAGCGGGGGTGGTTGACGGTGCGAGAGCCGCGGAGAATCTCTTGGGACATTCCAAGATTCGGTTTCCTCCGGGAACGAAGACCGGCTGAAGCAGTCCGATGGACGAATTACCTACAGTATCATTGTATGTGCGCTTTCAAGTAAGAATCGATGAAACGTCGAGGAACAGATATTGAGTATGAGGGATGCCTACGTGGCAGCTTTTGAGGAACCCTTAGAGACCTACGGGTACATCAAGTCGATGGAGTATTCCTCCATCACCTCGTCAGGTTTGGTCTCGCATCACTGGTCGTACCGGTGATGAAGCGCCGGCGGGGGCTGCACGCTCCGCTCCCACTGTCCGCCAGGGTCTGTGGACGACACCGCTGCTGGGAACCATCGGTGGCGATTGTGCTGTTGGAGGTGCCGACGCAGCGTGACGATGGCGCACGGAGTTGCTGACCGAGACCTGGTATCATGCGAGTGAGTGTTGGCGGCAGTACAGAAACGCGTGATCAGAACCGGTCTCTCGAACATGCCTAGGAACGAGCGGTGACGCTGGCCGAAATCGAATGACCCCGCAGTTGCCAGGGTCAAGCCCCGTTGTGAGGTATCTCTTGATCTCAGTAACACCGATAGGTTTACGCTTTGTTTTCTTCAAGCCACTCAGGAAAAATCCTGCTTACCACGTATGACCGTATTTCGCCGCAAGATGCACATACTACATTGATTGTGGGGATGCCATGATTGGCAATAGCAGACTTCCTTGTGGAACGGAGAGTTAGCGTGTGCTCACCGAATACGAACGCGGGTGTCCAAGTGGGTTTTTTGCAACACAACCGTTGGGTGACACCGGAAGAACTAAAGTGCTCTATTATCCTAAGAATTGCGGCAGGAGTTAAGTTGCCGTGCTTGTCATGTATCGGTTCTTTCATGTCCTGACACTATATCTGAAATACTGGTGCTTTCGACACGGAACTCATTTGCGTTCTGTTCAAGCACGGCCAACGCTTGATTTCGTATTAGATAACCCTCGGAATGTAGTCTATCAGGGTCCTTGAAAACGAACCAAATGAACCCAAAGGTAGCGGTAATACCAAGCCCGCACACAACCACAACCATCCAAATTGGAGTTTGTCCTGTTTGGGCTGTCACCCAAGCGGTACCAGCCATAGCAATTCCAAAGAGATACAAGGCCGGTTGAAGAGCATTCTTGCTCAATTGCGACTCTGCAAAACGCTTGCCAAATACCCTACGCATCATTGCCTTTATTATGTCTGCTATCGAATGGATACCGCGGTGCAGTATACGAACAACATCTACACAGGGTGCTCACACAGTACAGCCTACTGACGGGTTCACTGTGTTAACCTCAATTTACAGATCTGAGTCGGTGTGACCGCCTCACCAATATAGGGTAAGAAGGTACTACATCGGTGGAATTCGTCAACCGGGTCGATAGAGCGGCTATCGTGGATTCTCTTGTGACACCGGTAAATCTCGGTACTGCAAGGCCTTAGTTGATCGCTCACGTATGTTATAGCGCTCGCGGCGGGCTCTTGGCTCGCTCAACGGTTTGACGGGTGTCCGCGTAGAATGTCAGGGCGGGCGCGGCGTTGGCGGAGCCGTGGTCGGCGCCGTCCACAGCCATGATGATCGGCTCCCGCGCGCGTCTCGAATCCAGACCGAAGCGAGTCAAGGATGATCGGATACCACCAAGGGGTTGCGAAAGCAATGACGGGATATTGAGGTAGCCGGTAAAACATTACTGTATTTATAAATAGAACCGATTATGACGTAGTCGAACAAGCTATCGTGCCCGCGTCAGGTGGAGGCGGTGCGCCTTGATCTCGCGCAGGTGGTCGAGGACCGGGATCTGCAACGCCTGCTCGTGGCGGCGAGCTGCCCCGTCTGCGCCAGGAGGGGGGTGGTCGGGGAGCGCGGCGACGGAGGACCAGAGGGCAGGAGAAGGCGCTGTACTCAATGGACGGCACGCTGCCTTATGCATTGCCACTTTCGGTCCAAGGCTACCGCTTCTGGCGTTCACACCCTGCCGGCGTCGTCATGGGGCCGGCATGGGTGTAGAGTAGGCGCATGGCCGGCCCCGAACTCGAGCTGTCTCCAGCACCGGAAGAGACCCTCCTCGACCGCGAGTTGAGCTGGGTGGAGTTCAACCGCCGCGTGCTCGACTAGGCGCAGCGCGAGGAGCTGCCGCTGCTGGAGCGGGTGCGCTTCCTGACCATCGTGAGCTCCAACTTCGACGAGTTCTTCATGGTGCGCGTGGCGGCGCTGAAGCGGGAGCTGGGCGGCTCCGCCGTCAGCAGCCAGCGCCTGGAGCAGGTGGCGGCGGCGGCGCACGAGGTGGTGGCGGGCCAGTACCGCGCACTGCACTCCCGCATCGTGCCGCAGCTCCACGCCGCCGGCGTGCACCTGGTTTCCACCGCCGACCTGACCGGTGAGCAGCGCAGCGCGGCGGCCGATGATTTCCGCTTCCAGATCTTCCCTGCCTTGTCGTCGGTTCGCATGGCCGATGACGGGGCGGCCGCCGTGGCCGGCTTGCGCCTGCATCTCGCATTCCGCCTGGAGCCGATCGCCATCGGAGGCGAGCCGGCGGCACTTCCCGCGGACGATGCCGGCGGCGGCGCGCAGATCGCGCTGGTGGCGATCCCCAGCGGCCTCGAGCGGCTGCGCCCAATTCCCTCGCGCGGGCGGCGCGAGGTGAGCTACCTGCTCGCCGAGGACTCGATTGTGCTGCACGCCGAGCAACTGTTCCCCGGCTACCGGATTGCCGAACATGCGGTGTTCCGGGTCACCCGCGACGCCGACCTGGAGGTGGACGAGGCCACCGACGAGGACTTCATCGAAGCGATGGCCGCGGTCCTGGTGGAGCGGCGCAGCAGCGGTGTGGTGCGGCTGGAAATCGATGCGACCGGCGACGCCATGGCCGACCTGCTGGCCGCTCAACTGGACCTCGCCGAGCAGGACATCTACCGGGTCGCACCGATCGACCTTACCGGTCTGAAGGCGCTGCCGGACAGCGGCCGGCGCGAGCTGTGCTTCCCGTCCTGGCGCCCGCTGCCCGCTCCGGTCCTGGCCGACGCCGACCCATGGCTGGTACTGCGGCGCCGCGACGTGCTGCTGCACCATCCGTTCGAGACCTTCGACCACGTCCTCGGCCTGCTGCAGGCGGCGGCCGGCGACGACGCGGTGCTGGCCATCAAGATGACCCTGTACCGCACGTCGGGAGACTCGCCGGTGGTGCAGGCCCTGGAGCGCGCCGCCGCCAACGGCAAGCAGGTCACCGCACTGGTCGAGATCAAGGCGCGCTTCGACGAGCAGCAGAACATCGACTGGGCGGCGCGCCTGGAGCGCGCCGGGGCCATCGTGGTGTATGGCATCGCCGGGTTGAAGGTGCACGCCAAGGCGCTGCTCATCGTGCGCCGCGAGGAGGGCGGCGTGCGCACCTACACCCACCTGGGCACCGGCAACTACAACGACACCACGGCGCGGCTGTACACCGACATCGGCCTGATCACCGCCCGCGACGCGATCGGGCGCGAGGCCACCCTGTTCTTCAACGCCGTCACCGGCTACTCGTCCGCGCCCCGGTTCCAGCACCTGGCGATGGCACCCGCGGCCCTCAAGCGGACGCTGCTCGCCCACATCCAGCGCGAGGCGGCCGTGGCCGACAGCGGCGGCCTGATCATGGCCAAGATGAACTCGTTGTCCGACCCCGACGTGATCGCGGCCCTGTACGCCGCGTCGCAGGCCGGCGTGACGGTGCTCCTGAACGTGCGCGGCGTGTGCCTGCTGCGCCCCCAGGTGCCGGGGCTGAGCGACAGCATTCGCGTGGTAAGCGTCGTCGGCCGCTTCCTGGAGCACAGCCGCATCGCCTACTTCCGCAACGGCGGCGCCGAGCAGGTCTACCTGGCGAGCGCCGACTGGATGCCGCGCAACCTGGAGCGGCGCGTGGAACTGATGTTTCCCGTCGAACAGCCCGACCTGCGCCCCCGGCTGGTGCGGATCCTGGAGCTGTACTTCGCCGACAACTGCCACTCCTACGAACTGCAGCCCGACGGCCGCTACCGCAAGCGGCGCCCGCCACCCCAGGAATCAGGCAAGCGCCGTGTCGAGATCCACGCCCAGGAGCGCCTGCAGCAACAGGCCTGGACCGCCGAGCGCCGCCGCGTGCGCCCCGACGACCACGAGTTCACCGTCCGGCGCCGCCCCCCCGGCTCGTAGTAGTGCGGGCACGATTGTCGTGCTGTTGGCCGGCGGGGACAAACGGACCCAGAGTCGGGATATAGAGACGGCGATTCGGCTCTCACGAAACCTGTAGGTGGGTGCCATGAACAGGACCGTTACTTCATCCTATGACGTCGCCGAGCACCTCCGCACTTCGGAGGAGATGGCCGCATATCTGGAAGCATGTCTGGAAGAGGCCGACGGCGATGCGGCGTTCATCGCCAAGGCGCTGGGTGATATCGCCCGTGCCAAGGGCATGGCGCAAGTTGCGTGCGATGCCGGGTTGTCTTGGCGTTCGCGGCATATGGTGTATATTAGCCGTAGGAGGGGCGGGAAAGAGTAACTCCGTTCTCTTCCTATAATTACGTCTTTCCTCATCCTCTCGATCCCTCCTCACTCCTAACCTCCCTTCCCCTAGCCTTCCTCTCCCTAAGGCGAAATGGCCCACCAGCGTCGATCAATTGCACTTAATTCCCATGCAAGGTACCTTTCCATCGTATCCCCGGTGCAATAAGGGAGCCGGTTAATGGAGGGTACCTCAATGACACAGTTCTGGATCAAGGCCGTGTGGGACTCAGAGGCAGAAGTATACATATCCGAAAGCAACATCAAGGGGTTGCACCTTGAAGGCGCTACCCTGGCAGAGTTTCAAGAAGCAGTCCTGACCGTAGCTCCCGAACTTATTGCGGACAATCACGTCAACCAGATTGCAACTACCGTGCAAGCAAGGTGGGAGTACTACGATGGCAGACAACCTATATCGGAAAATCTACAGCCTGCTTAATGATGCTCGGTTCTATTCAAGCCTAAACAATCCCGTGGCAACCATGAGATAATGACCAATGGGGTCTACTCGGTTAGCGTTCCTCGGAACGTGAAATCACGCCGCACCGCGAACAGGATTCTAAAAGATGCTGGCCTTCCCGAGCAGTTCTAACTCAAATACCACAATCAGCCAACTCTACTCCCCTCTCAACGTTTGTAGAAGCAGCCTTCTAAGCGCCACCGCGTAGAATCCCTCTGGTAAGTCGTCAGGCAAATTCGCTTCCAAAATCTTGTTCATTAGTATCCCCCTATGTGGTTCGGACAAACTAATCTGCAACGGAAGGTCATCAATACTTGACAATCGGAGTTTCAAGTTGTGCTTGTTGCATAAGTCCTCCACCCTGTCTCTTCCAGGATCATTTCGACGTACACATACAAAATCTATCAAACTGGAAAGATCGGGAATTACAACGTCTGCACTTGGCACGTCATTCTGAACACCGATTCGAGGAAGGAGCGCCGCCCTAACCTCCTTTTCGTAGCTGTACTCTGTTCTCTTATGAGACACGTGTTCGAAGAACGGAAACGACGATTAGCGTAGCAAATGGTAGCCCGCCAAGTGAGAGTTCCTGATTTTGAGCAATCCCGCCCGCGGGGGATAGGATAGGTTCGCCCGGGAGCGATTCCGTAGATTGGAGAAAAGAGATGCACCGAGGCCGAGGTGAGGATACAACTGAGCGGAATCCCGCCGTCGGCCGCGTCGATGTGCAGCTTGTAGCCGATCCACGACTCCCTATAACCCTTGGCGTTGCGCTTGGTGCCCACATCACAGACCTGGGGCAGGTCGTCGAGCATCTCCGGCAACGTCATCTGCTGCTGACGCTGCAGACGCGTCGGCTCCTTGGGCCGTTCCTCGCCCCTGCGTGGGCGCCCGCGCTTGCGCTTCGGCTTGGCTGGCTGCTTTGGCTTCGGGGTCGCTTTCTCGCGCCCCTCGATCGCCGTCGCATCGCGTGACACATGCCCGACCAACTGCTCGGCCATGGTGTTTTCGATCAGCGCCTCGCGCAGGCGGCTCGGCAAGGCGCTCTCGGCGAACCCGACAAACGCCCACGAGAGGGTCGCCTCGCCGGGAATCGTCTGGATACTCTACCAGCCACACAGGCGGCGAGTGGAGCGTGCGCGTGTCCGGCAACTGGCGCGTGGTGTTCCGATTCGAGGGCGGTGAAGTCGTGGACGTGGACCTGGTGGACTATCACTGACCCGCAGGAGGAGCGTACATGAACGAGGGCAACAGCGAGCGAGTAGGCCCCATGCTGAATCCGCCGCATCTGGGCGAACTGATCCGGGAGAGCATGGACGAGACTGGGTGGAACGTCACAGAGACGGCTACTCGCCTGGGCTGCGAGCGCGGAACTCTGTCGCGCCTGCTGAACGGTCGGGCGGGCGTATCTGCGGCCATGGCCCTGGCGCTGGAAAGCATCGGGTGGGGGACCGCCGAGCACTGGATGCGATGCAGGCGAGTTACGAGCTGGCCCAGGAGCGACGGAAGCAGGCAGGGGCGGCAGCGGTCGCATAGTAGACATTCTTGGGCATTGCCGGACGCGGCCCGGCGCGAGCTGTGCTTCTCGTCCTGGCGCCCGCTGCCCGCTCCGGTCCTGGCCGACGCCGACCCGTGGCTTGTGCTGCGGCGCCGCGACGTGCTGCTGCACCATCCGTTCGAGACCTTCGACCACATCCTCGGCCTGCTGCAGGCGGCGGCCGGCGACGACGCGGTGCTGGCCATCAAGATGACCCTGTACCGCACGTCGGGAGACTCGCCGGTGGTGCAGGCCCTGGAGCGCGCCGCCGCCAACGGCAAGCAGGTCACCGCACTGGTCGAGATCAAGGCGCGCTTCGACGAGCAGCAGAACATCGACTGGGCGGCGCGCCTGGAGCGCGCCGGGGCCATCGTGGTGTATGGCATCGCCGGGTTGAAGGTGCACGCCAAGGCGCTGCTCATCGTGCGCCGCGAGGAGGGCGGCGTGCGCACCTACACCCACCTGGGCACCGGCAACTACAACGACACCACGGCGCGGCTGTACACCGACATCGGCCTGATCACCGCCCGCGACGCGATCGGGCGCGAGGCCACCCTGTTCTTCAACGCCGTCACCGGCTACTCGTCCGCGCCCCGGTTCCAGCACCTGGCGATGGCACCCGCGGCCCTCAAGCGGACGCTGCTCGCCCACATCCAGCGCGAGGCGGCCGTGGCCGACAGCGGCGGCCTGATCATGGCCAAGATGAACTCGTTGTCCGACCCCGACGTGATCGCGGCCCTGTACGCCGCGTCGCAGGCCGGCGTGACGGTGCTCCTGAACGTGCGCGGCGTGTGCCTGCTGCGCCCCCAGGTGCCGGGGCTGAGCGACAGCATTCGCGTGGTAAGCGTCGTCGGCCGCTTCCTGGAGCACAGCCGCATCGCCTACTTCCGCAACGGCGGCGCCGAGCAGGTCTACCTGGCGAGCGCCGACTGGATGCCGCGCAACCTGGAGCGGCGCGTGGAACTGATGTTTCCCGTCGAACAGCCCGACCTGCGCCCCCGGCTGGTGCGGATCCTGGAGCTGTACTTCGCCGACAACTGCCACTCCTACGAACTGCAGCCCGACGGCCGCTACCGCAAGCGGCGCCCGCCACCCCAGGAATCAGGCAAGCGCCGTGTCGAGATCCACGCCCAGGAGCGCCTGCAGCAACAGGCCTGGACCGCCGAGCGCCGCCGCGTGCGCCCCGACGACCACGAGTTCACCGTCCGCCGCCGCCCCCCCGGCTAGCAACCTTGTGCATTGCCGGTGGCGGGTGGTCAGCCGTCGGCCACCTCGAAGGCGGTGACGTTGCGCGTCTTGCGGCTGAACTCCACGCCGATCAGGTGGATGGGCTCGCCCCGGCCGCGGTACTTGGCCGCGTAGTCCCGCTCCTGCAACTGGGCCAGCGCCGACCCCGGCGGCGCCATTTCCGCCACCTTGAACTCGAACAGGTAGACGTGACCGCCGGTGCGCACCGCCATGTCCAGCCGGCCGTGGCTGCTGGACTCTTCGACGGCGATCTCGTAGCCCAGGGCCGCGAAGTACGAGTAGATCACGCTCGCGTAGTAACCCTCGTAGTTCGCTATGTCGTTGTTGGTGTACCATTGGTACGGGACGCTGGCAAAGAATGACTTGAATAGCTCCTCCAGCCCGGAGCAGTCGTGCGCCGCAAGCAGGCGCGCCAGGCGCATGCTGTTCGCCATCTGTTGCGCCGCGTCCTGCACCAGGTGGCGCAGCAGTACCCGGTTCAGGCTCTGCCGCACTTCCCGATTTGGATAGCCGAGCCGGTACAGCAGCTCGCCGCCCAACTCTTCTTCCCCGGTGATCGTCAGATAGCCGGTCTGGAACAGCAGCGCTTCGGTGCCGACGTGGTGCACGTCGAACGACGACAGCAGCTCCGCCGTGCTCAACGTCCGGTCCAACGACACCGACGAGACCTGCCGCTCAAACAGCGTATCCACCAGAAACGCCGGCGTACCCGTCTCGAACCAGTGCGCAGCGAACTCCCGGCTGTCAAACAGCAACAGCAGATCGTACGGGTTGTAGACCTTCTCCACGCCGCGCCAGCTATAGCCGTTGTACCACTCGCGCACCTGCTCTCGGTCCAGTCCGTCGAGTTCCGGCGCGAACACGGTGTCGAGGTCGGCCTCCGTGTAGCCGCAGATCGACGAGTAGCGACGGTGCAGGGTGAGGTCAGTGAGGTTGTTCAATTGCGAGAAGAGCGCCCCACCGGCGGCGCCTTCGGCTTCGCCGGTGGCCCATCCCGTCCTCCCGCCCCAGAGACTTCCACGGAAGTGTCTGGGGCGGTTGACCTTCGAGAACTTGCTGATGCCGGTCAGGAACGTGAACCGCACGTGTGCGTCACAGTCCTTGATCACGCCGTACAGGCCGCGCAGGTAGTCGCGGTTGGCGCGCGCCACCTCCGGCGCATCCACGAGCGCGTCCAGGATCGGCTTGTCGTACTCGTCCACCAGCACCACTACGCGCCGGCCCGTCTCCTTGTGCAGAGCTTGCAGCAGATGCCGGAAGCGCGCCGGAGCGGTGTCGTACCGCACCGGGATCCCGTTGTCCCGCGCGAGACCGTCCAGTTGCGCCATCACGTCCGCGTTCAGCGCCTCCGGCTCGGTGAAGGTGCCGCCGCCGAAGCTCAGCCGCACCACCGGGTGGCGCTGCGACCAGTCGTGCCGGTCGTGGATGTACAGCCCCGCGAACAGCGCCTGGTTGCCCTCGAAGCACTCCTTGAGCGTGTCGAGGAACAGACTCTTGCCGAAGCGCCGCGGCCGCGACAGAAAGTAGTGCTTGCCCTCGTCGAGCAGGCGCTCGCGTGGGCGGTCTTGTCCACGTAGTAGCAGTTTCGCTCCCGCAACTCGCGGAACGTCTGGATGCCGATCGGCAGTCTGCGCTTGGTCACCAGTTCATGCTACCCGGGGCCGGCGCCTCCCGCTACAAGGCGTGCCGATGGTGGGCAATGCTGGGCCCGGCACGGAAGGTGCCGCGCTCACGAGGCGGCGGGCGGGGGGTTGTGGCAGGCGAGGGCGTGGCCGTGGCGGTCGGTGACCAGGTCGGGCATGGTGCGGCTGCAGGCGTCGACCCGGTAGGGGCAACGCGGGTGAAAGGGGCAGCCGGAGGGCGGATTGACCGGGGACGGCACGTCGCCGGAGGCACCGCCGTCGGCAAGCGGCTGGTCCGGGTCGGCCACCGGCACCGATGCCATCAGCGAGATGGTGTAGGGGTGGCGCGGCTCCTCGGTGATATCCTCGGCGTCGCCCATTTCCACCACCTTGCCCAGGTACATCACCGCGACGCGGTCGGCGATGTAGCGCACCACCGCCAGGTCGTGGGCGATGAACAGGTAGGTCAGGCCCAGTTCCTCCTGCAGCTCGATCAACAGGTTGAGGATCTGCGCCTGGATCGACACGTCCAGCGCGGACACCGGTTCGTCGGCGATTACCACCGACGGCGCCGGGGCCAGGGCGCGGGCGATGCCGATGCGTTGCCGCTGGCCGCCGGAGAACTCGTGCGGGTAGCGCTGCACCGCCGAGCGCGGCAGGCCGACACGGTCGAGCAGCCGGCGCACGTGGGCGTCCAGGTCGGGGCCGGCGTGGGTGCCGAACTCGCGCGGTCCCTCGGCGATCAGGTCATGCACCAGCATGCGCGGATTGAGCGACGCCCATGGATCCTGGAACACCATCTGCAGCCGCCGGCGGGCCTGCTTCAGAGGCGCCCGCGGCATGGCCAGGAGGTCGGCGGCGGCCGCGCGCTGGTCCGCCGCCTCACGCAGGCGCCGCTCGCGGGTGTGCAGCAGGCGCCGCTCGCGCCAGCCGGCGCCTGCCAGCTCTTCGGCCCGCTGCCGCACCGCGTCGGCCTGGGCGTCCAGGGCGGTCACCGCATTCACCAGTTCCGGGTCGGGCTCCAGGTACACGCGCCCGCCCTGCGGCTGGTACAGGCGCAGCACGGAGCGGCCGAGCGTGGTCTTGCCGCAGCCCGACTCGCCCACCAGGCCGAGGGTCTCGCCGGCCCGCAGTTGCAGCGAGACACCGTCCACGGCACGCACCATCAGCCGCCGCACCTTGAACGCCCCGCTCTTTACCGGGAACCAGGTCCGCAGCCCGCGCACGTCCAGTACCGGGCCCGCCGGCTGCCGGTCGCCGCTCCCGGCTTCCCGGCCCCGTTGCTCGGCACCCGCGGATGACGGCGAGCGCTGCCCGGCGGCGCGCCCACCGTCGCGCGCATCCGGCCGGCGTGCCGG
>JAPPGB010000035.1 GCA_028821475.1 Spirochaetaceae bacterium | reverse complement strand
CCCCCCCCCCCCCCCCCCCCCCCCCCCCCCCCCCCCCCCCCCCCCCCCACGCCTCCCGCTCGCGGCGCCGCCGCCGGACTCGCGGCCGGGGCCGCTCACAGGATTCCGGCCGCGCATCGCAACGAATTCAGCGGACGCTCCAGGCCGTGCTGGACCAGTTGCTGCAACGACCGGCGCACCTGCTCGGCCCCCGTGAACGAGTACGCGCCGGCGGCTGCCAGCGGCAGGCCGCCGGTAGCAAGCAGATAGCGCCGCGCCGCCGCGTCCATGCGCAATCCGGCCGCGGGCAGGTCCCGCACGCCGCGCGCCGCGGCGCAGTGCCGGCACCAGCTTCCGCCGTGCGGTGCGAGGCGCAGATCCTCGTGCGCCGCGAGGGTACGTCCGCAGGAATCGCACGCCTCCAGGTCGGGCATGATGCCCAAGTGCTGCAGCGCGCGCCACAACACCTGCGCCGACAACGGTCCCACCTCGCCGCCGGCGGCGGCGTCCAGCCGCTGCAGCGCCTCCACCAGCAGCGCGAACAGGTCGTCGGCGTGGGTGCCGCCGCCGTGGCTGCGCAGGACGATCTCCACCCACAGCGAAGCGGTGAAGAACTTGCGCAGGTCGGCCCGGATCGACGGGTGCAGGTTGCGCGCCTCCACGTCCGTGACCTTGAAAGCGCGGCGTACCGGGTCGTGATAGAGATAGGCGGTGACGAGGGCAAACGGGACCGCCGCCGGCTTCAGCCTGCTCACCGCTTTGCCGGCGCCGTGGGCGGTCGCGTACACTATCCCACGGTCGCCGGTGAACAAGGTGACGCGGCGGTGAATCTCCCCCATGCGTGCCGCCTGCAGCACCACTGCCGACTCGATCGAGTTGCGACGCCGATCTGACGGCATGGGGGCAGCTTACCGCCGTCCGGCGGGCGCATCAACCCCGCGCCGCAAACTTGACTCGACGCGGCGCCGGCAACTAAGTTCAATGCAATGGAGCACCGGCAAATAATCCCCGCCGATACGGTACTCCCCCCGAAGCTCATTATTCTGCCGCTGCACAACAGTCCCATGTTCCCCGGCGTCTTTACGCCGATGATGATCCCCGAGGGACGCGACGAACGGGTAGTGCGCAAGGCCCTCAACGGAGACGGTTGCGTCGGCCTCGTAATGCTCCGTGGCGGCGCCGACGAGGAGCCGCGGCGCGGCGCCCAATACAAGCTCGGAGCGGACGATCTGCATGCCATCGGAACCGCCGCAAAGATTGTCCGCAAGATCAACCTTCCGGATGGTGGGATAAACATTTTTCTGTCCACGCTGAAACGCTTTCGGATTGCCAAGCTGCTGTCCTCCGAGGCACCCGTGGCGGCCGCCGTGGAGTACCTTGACAACAGCAACATGGAGTCGCTCGAAGTACGCGCTCTGACGCGGGCGTTGATTACCGAAATGAAGCAGATATCGGAGAACAATCCGCTGTTTTCGGAAGAAATGCGGCTCAACATGGTGAACATCGACGATCCCGGCAAGATCGCCGACTTCGTGGCCTCCATTCTGAACATTGACGGCGCCGAGAAGCAGAGCGTGCTGGACACCCTGGACGTCCGAGAACGCATGGAGCGGGTGCTCGTGTTCATCAAAAAGGAACAGGAGCTGCTGCGCATCCAGAAGCGCATCCAGGACCAGCTCAACCAGAAAATCGAAAAGAGCCAGCGCGAGTATTTTCTCAAGGAGCAGTTGAAGGCGATCAAGACCGAGCTCGGCATGCCGGTCGATGCCAAGTCGAGCGAACACCAACGCCTGTCGGAGGCGTTCGAGCAGCTCGAACTGCACGGCGAGGCACGCGAGCGGGTCAACGACGAGATGGAGAAGTTCGCGCTGATGGATCCGAGTTCGGCCGAGTTCGTCGTTACGCGCAACTACCTGGAGACGATCGCCGCGCTGCCCTGGCACGAACCCGATCCCAAGCTGGTCGATCTGGGCCGCGCCCAGCGCCGGTTGGAGCGCGATCATTACGGCCTCGAAGACGTCAAGGAGCGCGTCCTGGAGTACCTCGCCGTCGGCCGGCTGAAGGCCGGCAACGGCGACGGCGTCTGGCGCGGTTCGATCATTTGCCTGGTCGGGCCGCCCGGCGTCGGCAAGACCTCGATCGGCAAGTCTATCGCCGGCGCGCTCGGCCGCGAGTTCTTCCGCTTCTCGGTCGGCGGCATGCGCGACGAGGCAGAGATCAAGGGGCACCGGCGCACCTACGTCGGCGCCATGCCGGGCAAGATCATACAAGGCTTGAAGATCGCCAAGGTGCGCGATGCCGTGTTCATGATCGATGAGATCGACAAGCTCGGGGCGTCGTTCCAGGGCGATCCTTCGTCGGCGCTGCTGGAGGTCCTGGACGGCGAGCAGAACCACGCGTTTCGGGACCACTATCTGGACCTGCCGTTCGACATTTCTCCGGTCATGTTCATCGCCACCGCGAACACCGTGGACACCATTCCGGCGCCATTGCTGGATCGTATGGAAGTGATTCGGCTGTCCGGCTACGTCGACCAGGAAAAGGTCAACATCGCTCGCCGCTATCTCATTCCCAAGTCGCTTGAGCGCACCGGAATCGGCAAGAATCAGATCAAGTACCAGGCCAGCACGCTGCGCCACATCAGCCACGGTTGGGCACGCGAGGCGGGCGTGCGGAACTTCGAGAAAGCGCTCGACCGGATTCATCGCAAGGTGGCCAGGAAGATGATGACGGACGACCTCGAACTGCCGATCAGGATCACTCCGGAGCGGCTCGAGGATTTTCTCGGCAAGCCGGTCTTCGGTGACGAACAGCGCAACCGGATTACCGCGCCCGGCATGGTGATGGGACTGGCATGGACCGCTCTCGGCGGTGCGGTGCTGATGGTGGAAGCGGTCGCCAACGTGGGTCGCGGCGGCATCACGCTGACCGGAAAGATGGGCGAAGTGATGCAGGAGTCGGCCAACATCGCGTATTCTTTCGTGCGCCTGGAGGCGTCCCGGCACGGCATTCGCGCCGACTACTTCGACAACCATCGAATCCACCTGCACATACCGGCCGGGGCGACCCCCAAGGACGGTCCGTCGGCGGGAATCACGATGGCGTGTGCGCTGCTCTCGCTGGTAACCGGGAGACGGGTACGCCGGTCGCTGGCCATGACCGGCGAGCTGTCGCTGGTCGGCAAGGTGCTGCCGGTCGGCGGACTGAAAGAGAAGGTCATTGCGGCGCGCCGCAACAAGGTGCGCGAGATCGTCTTTCCGCGCGGCAATTCCCGCGACCTCGACGAGATCGCGGACAACATCAAGAAGGGAGTCGTATTCACCCCGGTCGATTCCATGGACGAAGTGGTCGAGCGCCTGTTTTGAGCCGGTTGGAGCGCTGCCGGTTGCCGCTCGCGGCCGGTGGCGGCACGCGGCGGCGCGCTCGAGTGCAGCCACGGTTTCGCCACCGGCTGCCGGGCCCGGGCGTGGCGCTGTGCCTGTTGCTGGCCGGGTGCGGAGCTTCGTCGGAGCCGGCGCCGCCGATCCATCCCGACTTCTCGATTACGGCGCCGGAGCTGGACCAAGTGTTGGACGGGCTGGATCCGGCAACCGCCGCGGGCATCCGTTCACAGCGTCAGGTGTTTCTCGACCTGGTGGCGCAGATGCTGGCCGCCGACCGCTCGTTCCGGGTGTTGGTCGACAAGCAGCACCCGCTGCCGAAGGAGTATGTGCCCACCGACCTGGTCGCGCTCGACAACTATCCGATCACCATCAGCCGGGCCGGCCATCGCCTGTCCCGGCGCATCCTGCCCGACCTCCTGGCGATGGTCGAGGCGGCGCGCATCGACGGTATCGAGCTGATGGTTTCGTCCGCCTACCGCTCGTTCGATTACCAGGCGGGCTTGTACCAGCGGCACGTGGACCGGATCGGACGCGAGGCAGCCGACCTGGTGTCGGCCCGCCCCGGCCACTCCCAGCATCAGTTGGGCACCGCGGTCGACTTCGGCTCCATTTCCGATGGCTACGGCGAGACCGCAAACGGGCGCTGGGTGGCACGGCACGCCTGGCGGTTCGGGTTCTCGCTGTCCTACCCGCGCGGTGCAACCGAGCGGACCGGGTACAACTACGAACCGTGGCACTTCCGCTACATCGGGCGCGTCGGCACCCGCCTGGAACGCGAGTTTTTCGGCGGCCAGCAGCAACTGCTCCTGGAGTTCCTCGCCGCCTGGGAGCCGTGGTTCGCGGAACGCCGCGGCGCCGCCCGGCGCTAGTAGCGGCCGGCGGCGAACTCCGGCTGCATTCGAGCGGCGCGGCGCCGGGCTGCGCTACCGGTTGCGCAGCGCGACGAGGACACGATCTTCCCGATCAGCCCGATCTTCCCGATCTGCCGGCGAGCTGATCGGGGGAGATGGCGAGGGCGCCGGCACGCACCACGCGCGCCGGGGAAACGGTGGCATCGACCACGGTGGAAGGCTGTGCCGCGGACGGCGGCCCATCGTAGACCAGCAGGTCGGCGGCCGCCCCGAAGGCGCGCTGCAGGGCGTCATGGTCATGCAGTGGCGGCTCGCCCGCCCGGTTGGCGCTGGTCGAATAGATCGGCTTGCCCACCTCGGCCACGATGGCGCGCAACGCCGGGTCGCCGGGCACGCGCACGCCGAGCGTCGTCACCCCCAGGCCGCGGGCGGAGCGCGCCGCAACCGGCAGCACGATGGTCAGCGGTCCGGGCCACAGTGCGGCCAGCGCGGGCGGCGGCGCGGCGCCGGTCACGGCCTCCGCACCGGCGGCGTCCGCCACCAGCACCAGCATCCGCTTGGCCTCGTCGCGGCCCTTCAGGTGCGCGAGTCGTGCGCCGGTGTCGGGCGCCACGCCGTGCAGCCCATACACCGTGTCGGTGCGCATGACGACAATGCCGCGCCGCTGCAGCACGGCGCATATTTCGGTGTGGCGCAGATGGCGCGGATGGTGCGCGGATGGCGACATACGGCGGGCTATAACCGGTAGACGGTTACGTCTCGCCGGCGGCGGCGCGACCTTCTGCGCCGCCCGGCGGGTTCCGCCTCCGCTTCGCCGCCGGGCGCGGCCTTGGCCGGGTCTGCGTCATCCTGCTGCGCGCGAGACTCGCCGTTGGCGGACGGTCGTGACGGAGAGGAATCCGCCGCCGCACGCGCCGGCGCCCTGGGGTGCGGCAGGTCGCCGCGGGGGGTTGGCGTGCCGGCTTGAGCGCGCCGCCGGAACCCACGCAGCATGCTGAGCATGGCAAAGGAGCCGGCGCCGAGGCACAGGCCCAGGGCCAGGGCGTTGAACGGTTCGCGAGGCGACGGCGGCGTGCGTTGCAGCAGTGGAGCCACGCCCGCGAATTCGCTCCCGGAGCGCGCGCCGGACGCGGCGGTGGGGTCGACCGGCACCGGGCCCACCTCGATGACCGTCTCGCCGGGCCGGAAGTATCCGCTCTCGCGCGCCAGCAGCCGCAGTGCCTCCGGGTTGTCGCGCAACACGGCGACGCGCTGCTGCAGACTCCGGTGCCGATCCTGCAGCGCCACGATGCCGTCGGACACGTGCGCTTGATACGCCCGCAGGTCGTGGTAGTTGGACAGCCCGGAAGCGCCAAACAGGAACGACAGCACGATGGCGATCACGAGACCGGCAACGGTGCAGTAGAACAACCGCGGGACACTCACCTCACCCTCTAGCCACGGCACCTTGCCGCGATTTCTTGAACGGCATCGGCCATCAACTACCGTAGGAGGAGGCCGATACTCAATGTGAGGGATTCAATGGAGCAGAATACGCGCCCGGCGCCTGACAATGATCTGGAAGCCTACGGCGACTGGGTGACGGTCGATTCGGCCGCACTACCGGCGGCCGCGGTCCGGCAGCCCCCGGCAGCGACCGCAGACGTGGAGACCGCAGCGGAACTGACCGGCGCCGAGGAGGAATTCCTCGGCGGGTTGAGCGATGCCGACCAGGCCGCCGCCGGCGCAATCGCGCGCGATGCCGGCCATCCGGCGCACAGCGGCAACGGCAACGGCGCCGCAGAGTCCGGGGTCGGTCACCCCGGATCGCATGCCGGAGGCCCGGCCGCGGCGGATACGCCCGCGCCGGCATTCGCCGGCGAGCCGACCCGGTCGCCGGGGCCGGCCCGATCACCGAGTCCGGACCGATCACCGGATCCGGCACGGTCGCCGGGCATCGGCCGCCACCCGGCTGTTGCGGACCAGCCATCGCCATCGGACCGGCTCGCACAGGCCGCGGGCGCTGCCGCATCCGCAGCCGGCTCGGGCGCGGCAGGCCGAGCTGACCGGACCGGAATTGCCGCGTCGGCGGGGCCGGTGCCGCCGCCCGCGGTGGTACCGGCACCGCTGCCGGCCGTGGCCGCGGCCGCGCCGGTGCAGCCGCCTGCCGTCCCGGGCGCGGACTACGCAGCCGCGGCGGCGAACACCGTGAAAGAGGTGCCGGCGCAGCCGGTGGAGAAGGCGCCCGAGGCCGGCGGCGGCCAACTGGCAGACCTGGAGAGACGGGTTGCCGCCTTGGAGAGACGGATTGCCGCCCTGGACGCGGACGGCGGCGCAATCGCCGACCGCTCCGGTCTGTTGCAGGCGGGCAGCGACCCGGGCGAGGTGCACGTCTCGATCGAGGAACTCGACGGCGAACCGGCGGACGAAGCCGCCGGCCCCGCGGCGCAGGCGGCCGACGCGGCGCACGCGGCGGCGGGATCCGACAGCCAGCCCGCGCCCTTGATCCGGCTGGTACCGATCGACGAGGAAGACGAACACGCCGCCAACCCGTCCGCCGAAGGCGAAGCGGAGGCGTCGGCGGGTGCAGCGATGGCAGCGGGCGAGCCACCGCCGACGGCGTCTCCGGCGCCGTCCGACGACTCGTTCCGCAACGATGTCCGTGAAGTGCTCCGATATCTCGACCAGTTGCTCGACGATCTGCCACCGGAGCGGGTACGCGAGTTCGCCCAGTCGTCACACTTCGCCACCTACAAGGCTCTGTTCACGGAACTGGGCCTGGACGAATAAGCACGAGACCGAGAATGGGGCAAGAAGCAATGCGTAACCGTCAACACAGCCGCCTGATCCGACTGTTCGGCGTCGCCGCGACCGGGTTCCTGGTCGTCCTGGTGTGCCTGCTGGCGATACGCGTGTACGTGGCACGCGAAGCGGGCGGGCGCACCGCGGCCAGCCACTTCGAGTTGCTGCACCGGGAACTGGCCGACGTGTACGTGGCCAACGGCAGCGTGCAGTCGCCGGTATTCCGGGAGAAGGTTGCGGCGCTGGAGGGCGAGGCCGGGCTGGTGGCGCTGCTGCTGCGCGGGCCGGAGGGCGTGCGCTACGCGTTCGACAACACCTGGGAGATCATCAAGATGGCGGACGGCAAGCTGGATGAGCTGCGCGTCCCGAGCCTGCACGCGGAATACTCCAGTGCGTTCCCGGCCGAGCCGGCGACCGTTCTGACCGCGGTGTATCGCCTGGTGACCCGCGACCATGCGTTCCGCATCGTGCGGGACGCGCTGTTCCTGGTGATCGCGTTCCTGCTCGCCTGCGCCATCGCGCTGCTGCTCATCGTCACCCTCACGCCGCAGCGCGCGTCCGAGGACAACACGCCGTGGCCGAACGGACCCTTGGGGGAGGACGTCGAAGTGGAAGCTTCACTGCCGGCGGGCGCCGTGCACATCTCCGTTCTCGAACCGCAGGAAGCGCTGGGCGACCGCTTGCGCGGCGAACTGGAGCGCGCCACGGCGTTCAGCACCGATCTCAGCCTCGCCCTCGGCGTGCTGTTGGCGGCGGATGCCACCACCGACGACAGCTCCGCACGGCTCGCCGGGCTGGTTCGCGAGCTGGCCGTGCTGCCGGAGCTGGCGTTCGCCTACGGCGCCAGCGGCTTCGCGCTGATCCTGCCGGAAACCAACCTGGATACCGCGATTGCGCAACTGGAGCGATGGCGGCGGGCCGCTCTCGACGCCGGCCTGTTCGTGGCGATCGGGATCGGCGACCGCGCCGGGCGCGACCTGGACGGCCAGCGGTTGCAGCTGGAGGTGGAGCACGCCCTTGGGCGCGCCATGGCGAGCGGAGGCCACAACCTCGTTGCCTTCCGCGCCGACCCGCAGCGCTACCGCGTTCTGCAGGCGACCGCTCGGCACTAGCAGCCCGCGGCGAAACTCCGGCTGATAGCAGCAACCGGGCGCGGCGGGCGTCAGTCCCGGAACGGGATCGACAGTTCCTGCAGGTCGCGGGTCAGAAACGAGCCGGAGAACTCGCGCCGCGCCTCGCGCAGCAATTGCTTAAGATCGCGCTCCGTGTAGCGCGGGCTGTAGTGAATCAGCCCCATCCGGCGCACGCCTGCGACGCGCGCGAGCGCGCCGGCCTGGCGCGCGGTGAGGTGCTTCTTGTCGCGCGCGCTGTCGCGCAGGTCCTGGGAGAACATCCCCTCGCAGATCATCAGGTCGGCATCCGCCACGAACCGGTCGAGGCCGCCCACCATCGCCGTATCAGTAATGAACGCGAACTTGCGCCCCGGGCGCGCAGTGCCCATCACCTGCGCCGACTCGATCACCCGGCCGTCGCCTAGGGTGACCGATTGGCCGCCCTGCAGCCGGCCCCACAGCGGGCCGCGCGGTACGCCCAGCTCCTCGGCGCGTTCCGGATGGAACTCGCCGGGCCGATCTCCCTCCACCAGCGTGTAGCCGAGACACGGTTTCGAGTGACGCAGACGGCAAGCGTGCACCTCGTAGCCGTCGCCGGCGACCAGCAGGCCGCTGTCGAACGTTTCGTGGATGACGATCTCGTAGTCGATGTAGATGTCGAGAATGCGCAGGCTCTGTTCGACGTAGGCGCGCACGCGCGGCGGCCCGTACACGTGCAGCGGCTCGCTGCGCTCCACCTGCGCGGAAAGCGACAGCATGCCCGGCAATCCGGTGACGTGATCGGCGTGGGTGTGGGAGATGAAGATGTGCGAGATCTTCTTCCAGCGCAGGCCGAGGCGGCGAAACGCGATCTGCGTCGCCTCCCCGCAGTCGAACAGGAACAACTCACCCTCGCGGCGCACCAGCACCGACGTAAGGCCACGCCCCGGCAGCGGCATCATGCCGCCGGTGCCCAGAATAAACACCTCAATGTTCATGGCGAATAGTCAGAAAATACCCGAATGGCCGAATCGAGCCGCCCGAGTATACCGACCCCACCCTCCCCCCGACAACCTTGACCGATCGGACGACAGTCGGACGATACCGGACGACCTGACCGCCAATCGGGCGGGTTGATCCTGATGTCCCCGGACGCCCGCCTGACTCTGCCCATGATCGTTCCCTTCGGCTTACACTGTGGCTCGTGGCGGACCAGGCGACCTACCTGCCCACCCGACCGCCGGAAATCGGAGAACTGGTCGAGGTGCGTTCGCGCCGCTGGCTGGTGGAAGCGGTTGAGACGCCGCCGCGCGAGTCGGCGCGCGTGAGTCTGGCCTGCGCCGACGACGATGCGCAGGGACAGACCCTGGAGGTGTACTGGGACTTCGAGATCGACCGCCGCATCCTGGCGCAGGAGGCATGGGCGGACCTCGGCGCCAAGGGGTTCGATCCGCCGCGCCACTTCAGCGCGTTCCTGCACACCCTGCGCTGGAACTGTGTCACGGCAACAGCTTCGCCACCCTGCTGGAGTTGCTCGACCCGTACCGGTTCACGCGCGGCGTGCCGGTACGCGGCAAGAGCGCGCTGCAAGACGTGATGGTGCGCCGCATCAAGGAGGACATCCGCGAATTGCAGGGCGGGTTCCCGAAGCGGGAAGTGTGCCCGGTCGTCATCGACGGCCTGCCGGACGACGCCCCTGAACTCGTGCTGTCGCGACTGCTCGACGAGTATCGGAGCGTCCGGGAGACCCGGTTCGAGGATGTCCCGGCGCGCACCCGAGCCGCGGCAGGGCTGCTCGTGGTCGGGCTGCAGCAGAAGCTGCTGTCGTCGATCGAAGCATTCGCCATTTCGCTCGCGCGCCACCGCAAAACGGCCCGCGAGCAGTGGGAGCGCTTCGCGTGCGGCGATGGCCAACCCGCCGCGCCCGGCAGCGATGCGTTCGTGTCCAAGGCCGCCACCCTGTTCGCTACGCCGCCCGACGCCGATGACGATCGCGCCGCGCACACGGACGAGGAGAACGCTTCGGAAGAGGCCGCCCAGATCGCGGCAATCAACGCCGCTGCCGAGAGCGTGTCGGCCAGGCGTGCGAATGCCGAGGCGCTGTGGCACGCCGAGCAGGACCTGCTCGACCGGATGGAGAAGGTGGCGTCAGCCGCCCGCGGCCGGCCAGGCGCCAAGACCCGCGAGCTGATCCGCTGGATCAACGACCACCTGTGTCCCGACCAGCCGCGCTGGAGCGACCGGCGGGTGCTGATCTTCACCGAGAACGTGATCGGCACCAAGCGCTACCTGCGCGAGATGCTGGAGCAGGCCATCGCCGGCACCGACCTCGCCGACGAGCGCATCGAGACCATCGACGGCCAGACCGCCGGCGCCAACCGCAAGGAGATCCAGCGCCGCTTCAATGCGGACCCGGCGGACGATCCGCTGCGCATCCTGATCGCCACGGACGCCGCCCGCGAAGGACTGAACTTCCAGGCACACTGCACGGACCTGTTCCACTTCGACCTGCCCTGGAACCCCGGCCGCATCGAGCAGCGCAACGGGCGCATCGACCGCAAGCTGCAGCCGGCGCCGCAGGTCCGCTGCCACTACTTCGTACTCCCGCAGCGCGCCGAGGACCGCGTGCTGGAAGTGCTGGTCAGAAAGACCCAGACCATCAAGCGCGAGCTCGGTAGCCTCTCCAAGGTGATCGACGACGACATCGAACGCCGACTGCGCGGCGGCATCCGCCACCGGGACGCGCAGCGCCTTGCAAGAGAGATCGAAGCCGCCGACCTGGACCAGGAGAAGAAGCGCATCGCCGCCGAGGAGCTCGAGGCGGCCCGCGAACGGCAGGAGGATCTGAAGGCGCAGATCGAGCGCTGCCGGGGCCTGCTGGACCGGTCGCGCCGCTGGGTGGACTTCGAGCCGGAACCGTTCCGTGCCGCGCTGTCCTGTTCGCTGGAGCTGGTCGGAGCCAAGCCCTTGCAGCAAAATCGCACCGAGGACGGCTCCTCCACCTGGACGTTTCCGCCGCTCACCGGCCAAACGCTGGCCGACGCAAGCTGGACCGCGACCCTGGACACGCTGCGTGTGCCGCGCAGGCGCAACCAGAAGCTGGCCGAGTGGCGGCGCGAAGCGCCCATCCGCCCGGTCGTGTTCGAGGACGCCGGCGTGCTCACCGACGACACGGTGCACCTGCACCTGGAACAGCGCATGGCACAGCGCCTGCTGGCCCGGTTCCGCGCCCAGGGTTTCGTCCACCACGACCTGTCCCGCGCCTGCCTGGTACAGGCCGGCGACTCGATCCCGCGGGTGATCCTGTTGGGCCGGGTGTGCCTGTACGGCCGTCGAGCCGAACGCTTGCACGAGATCCTGACGCCCGTCGCCGCCCGCTGGATCGAACCGTCACGCCGCACCGGACCGCTCAGTGCCTACGCCGGCGAGGCCGAAGCGCGAACCCTCCACAACCTGGAGTCCGCGCTGGGGGATGCGCACGCCCCGAGCGAGACCGTTCATCGCCGCCTGCTCGACACCGCCTCCCAGGACATCACCGACCTGCTGCCGCAGCTTGAGGAGCGGGCCAAAGTGGTCGCCCGAGACGCGACCGACGCGCTGCGCAGTCGCGGCGAGAGTGAAGCACGCGAGCTTCGCGCAACCCTGGAGCGCCAGCGACGGCGCGTCCACGCGGAACTCGCCAAACACGACGCTGCCAAGGACCAGCTCACGCTTGGGTTGACCAACGAGGAGGAACGTCAGCGGCAAGCCGATGTCGCCGCATGGCGCCAGCGCCTGACCCAGTTCGACCGCGACCTCGAAACCGAGCCGTCCCGGATTCGCCAGTTCTACGAAGTGCGGGCTCAGCGCATCGAGCCGGTTGGCCTGGTGTATCTTTGGCCGGACACCGGATGACGGTATGCAGATGAGTCAACGACTACTGAAGGAGCTCACACTGCGCGACTTCCGCTGCTTTCGGGAGCAACAGGTTGCTCGCTTGGCGCCGTTGACGCTGCTGGTGGGCGAAAACAGCACCGGCAAGACCTCGTTCCTGGCAGCGGTACGGGCGATGCTGCAGGTCGGAAGCTATCACGAAGACCCTGACTTCCGCTCCCCGCCCTATGATCTCGGCTCGTTTCGCGAGATCGCCTACCGGCAGGCCCCGAATGACAGTCGCGGTGGAGCCGACTCGTTCGGTCTGGGTTTCCTATGTGCCGGCGAGGAGGTCGATGCCCTCTCACTGGACGCCACCTTCACGCTTGGAGACGGCGCCGCTCCCATGCTTTCGGCCGTGCGCTGGAGCTACGCAGACGTGTGGGTCCGAGAACAGCGAGGCGCAGAGGGGCACCACACTGACGTGGGCTGCGGGAGCGGCTCATGGCGTTTGCCGCCGTTGCGTGACCCCGATCGTCGCTACCTCTACGGCGGGCACACGTCCGCGTTCGAACGACTCATAGGGGAGGCGGTGGAGACCGGGACAACGGGAAAGCTGCAGCCGTTGCAGGGCGACGCTGGCGCGTTGCCAATCGACCGTGACCATTTCAAGCTGGTCAGGTTGTATTTCGAAAGCGCCAAGTTCAGATCGGGTGCGCTGGCCGGTGCGCCCATTCGTTCCAGTCCGCTGCGCACCTACGATCCGGTACGGTTGGTGCAGGATCCCCAGGGAGTCTCGACTCCAGCGTTCCTGGCGAACATGCATTCAAGGAGTCCCAAAGAGTGGCAGGACATGAAGAGAAATCTGGAGGAGTTCGGTCGCAAGTCAGGACTGTTCGACGATCTATTCGTGAAACGGTTCGGGCGTCACGAGTTCGAGCCGTTCCAGTTGGAGATGCGAAAGCGCGGCAAGAAACATGCGGGAGCACGGCACAATCTGATCGACGTTGGCTACGGCGTCAGCCAAGTTCTACCGCTGCTCGTAGAGCTGTTCCGACGCGACCGAGCGTCCAAGTTTTTGCTCCAACAGCCTGAGGTTCACCTGCATCCGAGCGCGCAAGCCCAACTTGGCAGCCTTTTGTGTGAGACAGCGGGATCGCACTGCCAACTAATCGTCGAAACGCACAGCGACTACATTCTTGACCGCATCTTGCTCGACATTCGGGACGGCCGCACCGATCTCACGCCTGACGACGTATCGATTCTCTATTTCGAGCGTGATAACCTGTCCGTTACGATTCACTCGATTCGCATAAACGACGAAGGCAACGTACTTGATGCACCGGAAGGCTACCGGAGCTTCTTCAGGGACGAGCTGAGACGAGTGATCGACTACTGATGTGCGCCATCGTCGACGCGAACGTAGCGTTTGAAGTGTTCGGTAGAAAACGCACCGCAGCCGGAGTGCGGTTCCGGGATTGGCTGGACGATGGGCGCGGACAACTTGTCGTCGGTGGCAGAGTGCTGGAGGAACTGGTGCGCAATCGCAACTTCGCGCGCTGGCTGCTGGAAGCGCGCCGGATGACCGGACGGGTGCGTCAGATCGGCACTGCTCGGATTCGTCAACGCCAGGACGAACTTGTCCTACGCGGAGATCTGCAATCCGACGACGAGCACGTCGTGGCGCTCGCTCTGGTCAGTGGTGCGCGCTTGCTGTACACGGATGACGCGCGTCTGCAACGTGACTTCGTGAATCCAGCCGTGATCCCGGATCCCGCGGGAAGAATCTTCACGTCCCGCCCCGATGGTCGCTTTAAGGCTGAACATCGAGCGTTGCTCGACGCGAAGGCGCTCTGCGCCGCTCCCGAGGTCCGCTGACCATGCCCGCTCCTGATCCGGACACTCGTGCCCATCTCGAATGGCTGGGTTTCATCCAGCCGAACGGATTGGTGGTCTCGGCTCCGGCACTGGTCAAGGCGGGAGCGATCCTGAACCGCCAGGATTCGGAGGGGCAGGCGCTACTCGCCGGGTGTGTCGACCAACGGGTGGTGTTCCCCGGACGCCATCCCGAGCCGTGCGTGCGAGACTTTCAAGAGTTCGCAAGCGCGGTCCTCGGCTGGGGCTTCTCGTCCAGGGGCTACGCCGGAACGGCAGAGTCTCCCGTTCCGGCCGATCTGGCGGCCGTTCTTCCGGACTACGGCGAGACGCTGCAACCGGACTACGCGGTCCGCGAACGTGACGCTCGGAATGGCGCGTCGCCGTGGCAACTGCTGGTGCAGGTGCTCGCGGTCGGACAAGACTTCGACAAGGCTACGTCCGGCGCCGGCGGACTGGAGGCATCTCCCCAGGGGCGTGCGGAGCGCCTGCTGCGCGGCACCGGCGTCCCCGCCGGTGTGCTGTTCAACGGCGTTGCCCTGCGCCTGATCTCTGCCCCGCGAGGCGAGAGCTCCGGCTGGATGGACTTCCGCTTCGCGGACCTGATCAATACCGCCGGGCGCCCGCTCTGCTCGGCGCTGCGCCTGCTGCTGTCCGAACAACGGCTGCTGGCACTGCCCCGTGACCAGCGCCTCGCCGCCCTGCTCGAAAGCAGCCGCAAGTACCAGAACGAGGTCTCCGAGCGTCTCTCGGAGCAAGTGCTCCATGCCGTGTACGAGCTCCTCCGCGGCTTCCAGACCGCCCACGACTCCTCCGGCGGCGAGCTCCTGCGCGAGCCGCTCTCCGACGACGGCGACCGCAACGACATCTACCGCGGACTGCTCTCCGTCATTCTGCGTCTCGTCTTTCTGCTCTACGCCGAGGACGAGAACTTCGCGCGCTACTACTCGCTCACCGGCCTCTACCAGCGCCTGCGCGAGGATGCGGCGCTCAACCCGGACACCATGGACCAGCGCTTCGGTGCCTGGGCGCAGCTTCTCGTGCTGTTCCGCCTCATCCACGATGGGTCACGCGCCCATCGCACCGGCGGCGCCGTAAGCCTTCCGGAGCGCCGCGGCGCCCTGTTCGATCCGGACCGCTTCCGCTTCCTCGAAGGCCGCGGCGGCGGAGGTGTCCGGCAGATGACCCAGCGCGTCGTGGCGCCGCGCATCTCGGACGGTGTCATCTACCGGGTGCTGGAGAAGCTGCTCGTGCTCGAAGGCGAGCGCATCTCGTACCGCACGCTCGACGTGGAGCAGATCGGCTCCGTATACGAAACCATCATGGGCTTTCGCCTGGAGACCGCAACCGGCCACTCGGCCGCCATCAAGCCGGCAAAGAAGCTGGGAGCACCGAACACGATCGATCTTGACGCGCTGCTGGCTCAGCCGAACGGCAGCCGCAAGCGGTGGCTCCAGGAGCGCGCAGACCGCACCATCACGGACAGGATCGCGAAGGCGCTCCGGGAAGCGGCGACGGTGGTCGATCTGCACGTGGCGCTGGACCGCGTTCTGGACAAGGACGCGACGCCCGACATCGCCCCGCCCGGTGCCCTGGTGCTGCAACCCAACGAGGAACGGCGACGCTCCGGCTCCCACTACACGCCGCGCGAACTCACCGAGCCGATTGTTCGTCATACCCTCGCCCCCCTCATTGAGCGACTGAAAGGCGAGGACGGCCGCGCGCCAACCCCCGAGCAAATCCTGGACCTCAAGATCTGCGATCCGGCCATGGGCTCCGGCGCATTCCTGGTCGAAACCTGTCGCCAACTCGCCGACGCCCTGATCATCGGGTGGGGCGCGCATGGCACGGTGCCCGAGATCCCACCCGACGAAGACGAGGTGATCCACGCCCGGCGCCTGGTCGCGCAGAAGTGCCTCTACGGTATCGACCGAAACCCCATGGCCGTCGACCTCGCCAAGGTATCTCTCTGGCTGAGCACACTGGCCCGCGACCATCCGCTCACGTTCGTGGACCACGCCTTCCGTCACGGCGACTCGCTCGTCGGGCTGAACCGCCGGCAGATCGAAGCGCTAAACTGGAAGGGAGGCCAGCCGATCCTGGCCGGCTTCGGCGTCCGCGAGGCCGTGCAAGCGGCATCGGAGTTGCGCCGACAGATCCGTGAAGCCGACGACACCGTCGACGAACGCCGCTTGCAGAACCTCTGGCGCGAAGCACAGGACGCGGTCGCCGAAGTGCGCCTGTTCGGCGATCTCGTGCTCGCCGCATTCTTCGAGGGCGCCAAGCCGAAGGAGCGGGAGTCACGGCGCTCCGCCTACCAGGAAGCGATCCTCACCGGAGAGGCGTGGCGTCACGGGGTAGAGATGGAGGGGCGCCGCCACGCGGAACTGCCGTTCGCCCCGTTCCACTGGGAAGTCGAATTCCCCGAGGTATTCGAGCGCGACAACCCCGGCTTCGACGGCTTCGTCGGCAACCCGCCTTTCGCCGGACATGTCACGGTAGTCGAGGCGAACGTTCGGAACTACACGGATTGGCTTCGGGCGTCCCATCAGGAAAGCACCGGCAAGTGCGACATTGTGGCGCACTTCTACCGGCGCGCATTCATACTGATCCGAGACAGGGGCGCGTTAGGCTTGGTAGCCACGAACACCATCGCCCAAGGCGACACCCGCGCGAGCGGCCTGCGTTGGATCTGTGAGCACGGCGGCGCGGTATTCCGGGCCACAAAACGGGTCAAGTGGCCCGGCGACGCTGCCGTGGTCGTGAGCGTCCTCCATGTCGCCAAGGGCGCGTATTCCGGAAACAGGGTGCTGGATGGCGCTGCCGTGGACCGGATCACCGCGTTCCTGTTCCATCGCGGCGGACACGCGGATCCGGTACGATTGGCAGGCAACGCCGGCAAGAGCTTTCAGGGGAGCATCGTTCTCGGCATGGGTTTCACGTTCGACGACACCGACAAGAAGGGGGTCGCCTCACCGCTGGCCGAGATGCGCCGGCTGCTCGACTCAGATCGACGCAATTGCGAAGTCATCTTTCCATACGTCGGCGGCGAGGAGGTCAACACCAGCCCGACACATAAGCACCACCGCTACGTCATCAACTTCGGCGACCGAGGCGAGCAACAGTGCCGTCAACGCTGGCCGCAACTTGTGGCGGTCTTGGAGGAGAAGGTCAAACCATTCCGGTTGGCGGCAGCAAAGCGTAGTAAGTCGAGCCACGGAAGCCGCGCCGCTGTGTGGTGGCAGCTATATCATCAAGCAAAGGACCTCTATAACGCCACCGTCACCATGGACCGAGTGTTGTCAATCTCAAGGGTAGGCCAGCAAGCTGCGTTCACGTTTCTCCCAAGCCGCATGGTGTACGCTGACTCCGTTGTCATCTTTCCTTTCGAGACCTTCGCCGCATTCTGCGCGCTGCAGTCCCGAGTGCACGAGACCTGGGCGCGATTCTTCGGCTCATCAATGAAGGACGATCTCCGCTACACCCCCTCCGACTGCTTCGAGACCTTCCCATTCCCGGAAGGCTGGGAAACCGACGGCTCCCTTGAAGCCGCCGGACGGTCCTACTATGAGTACCGCGCCGCACTCATGGTCGAGCACGAGGAGGGCATGACCAAGACCTACAACCGCTTCCACGACATCTACGAGACCAATCCGCGGGTCATAGAACTCCGCGAGTTGCACGCCGCCATGCGTCTGAACGCTCTCGTGGCCGAGCCACAGTGCGATCACGGAAGTATCAATGCCCGCCTCCAGGAGCCGCATCGCTGCGGTGTGCCGCAGCACATGCGGTGAGACCCTCTTGGTGCCCAGGGACGGGCACGCGCCCGCGGCAGCGCGAGTGTGCTTGGCCAGCAAACGCTCGACCGCGTCACGGCTGAGGGCACGGCCGAGCTGGCTGGGAAACAGCGTAGTGTGCGGGCCGCCAGCGAGTTCGCGGAACCACACCTTGAGCACCGCGACTGTCTGGACGGCAAGCGGTGTGACGCGGTCTTTGCGTCCTTTGCCGTGGCAGCGTACGTGAGCGCCACGATCGAGATGGGTGTCACAGCGGCGCAGGCCGATCAGTTCGGAAACCCGCAGGCCGGTCTGCACAGCGAGGACGAGCAACGCATGGTCGCGCCGACCGATGCGTGTAGTACGATCGGGAGCTGCGAGCAACGCGTCGACCTCGACGGGGGTCAGAAAGCTCACTTCGGTGCGCTGCTGTCGCTTCGCCGGGATCGCAAGCACTCGCTGGATCATGTGGGCGTGCTCAGGATGGCGCAGCTCGGCAAAGCGAAACAGAGAATGAATCGCGACCAGACGGGCATTCCTGGTGCGCGCGCTGTTGCCACGGTCATGTTCGAGATGGTTGAGAAACGCGTCGATGACGGTCACGTCGAGATCGGTGAGAAGCAACTGCGACGGCGTCTTGCCGAGCGGGGCGGTAATGAAAGCGAGCAGCAGCCGGAAGGTGTCACGGTAGGCAGCTACTGTGTGGGGGCTGGCCTGACGTTCGCCGACCAAGCGTTGCGTGAAGAACGTCTGGAGAGTAGGTGCCAGGGTGCTCATGGCAACCCACCCCAGGCATGTCCACCGCCGAGTCGGTGGGCGGCGGTCGTGAGCAACTCGGGAACGGCCTGTAGATACCAATAGGTGGAAGCCGGATGGCTATGGCCGAGATACGCCGCCAGCGCTGGCAGCTTGGCAGCCACGTCGACGCCATCGCGATACCAACCGAGCAGCGTGTTGACGACGAAGCTGTGACGCAACCCATGCAGCCCAGGACGACATGATGGCGAGCGTGGTTGGATGCCGACATCTTTCGCCAAGTCCACGAACACCTTGCGGACAACGGGATACAGCAGCCGAGTTCCAGCGGTCGAGACAAAGAAGCTTGCCGCCTTGGGCTTCGGACAGAGCCGATCTCGCTCCTGCGTGTAGGTGGCCAGAGCGGCGCTGGTCGAAGGATGCAACGGCAGGAGCCGAGACTTGTTGAACTTGGTATAGCGCACGGTCAGCAGGCGGCGAGCAGGATCAACGTCGTCACGGTCGAGACCGATGGCCTCACCGACGCGGAGTCCAGTGACCGCGAGCAAACCGAACAACGTGCGGCAGGTGACCGCCCGCAGAAGCGGTCGAAGCGTATCGGTCGCCACCAGCAGCGCGGCGATCTCCTGGTGGGAAAACAGAAACGGCGTGGGCCGTGAGCGCCGGTAGGCCAGCAGCCCGTCAGGCGGTACCTCGGTGGCCGGGTCGAAGGCGTGCACATAGCGGGCGAACCCGCGTACCATCGAAAGCCGCTGCTTCCACCGAAACGGGTCCACACCGGATGGAGTCTTGGCCCACGCGAGAGCCAACTCGACCGTTACCGACTCCGCCCCAGCCTGCTCGACGAAATCGACGAATCCAGGCAGCAACAGCCGCTGTTCGCGGAGCTTGAATCCCAGCCCGCGACGCAGTGCCAGATAGTCGTCCAGGAGCGCATGGAGCCGACTCACGCTGTACCTCCCGGCCACGGACAAGCCACCTCGGCGAGCGCATCGAGGTCTTCGTGCGCGTACCGCGCGGTGGTCACGAGATAGCGGTGACGCAGCAGTTGGTTGATCTCGGCCATGGGCACCCCGGCGCGACGGAGCGCAACTGGCAGCGGTATGCCGCAGTCGGTGTGCGCCCACCGGTGGTAATCCCGCACGCTGACACGCCCGCACCACCACTGCTGAGACGGAACCCGGGACCAATCCTCGGTAGGGTGCACGCACCTGCAGGAACAGGTGGCGGTCCTCACCTCGACGGCGGCCACGCCGACAGCAGCCGGCCAGCGCTTGGCCCACATCGTCGGGTAGCGGCAGCCGGTCACGCTGGCCGCCCTTGCCGCATACGACGATTTCTCCGGCTCGCCAGTGGACATCATCGACGGTCAGAGCGGCGACCTCCGCGGCTCGCAGTCCCAACCGCGCCAGTACTGTCAGCATCGCGTGATCACGCCGTCCGGCGCTGGTCCGTCGATCACAACTGGTCAGCAGGCGCGTCACGTCGTCGGCATCCAACAGCGGCTGCGGTGGCCCACTCCAGCAGTCCGCCGCCCGAGGCACCGCCTCCGCCAGCGACTGCGCGGTGTAGCCGCGCAGGTGCAGAAAACGAAGCAACGCCCGTAGCGCCGTCACGATGTTGTTGAGCGAACCGGCGCTACGCTGGTTGGCTTCAGTGAGCAGGAAAGCGCATACGTCGTCGGCTCCAAGACAGTCCAAATCGAGGGCTTGCTGGCCCCGCACCGAAAGAAACGCCCGAGCCATCCACTGGTAGTTGGTCACAGTGCCCGCCGTCAGGCCGCGTTGGTCCAGCAGATAGCGGGTAAACTCCTCCAGCAGACGCTCCAGCGGGGTCGACGCCACCGGCGGAAGTGGCTCCGGGGCGACATCCAATCCACGCAGGTAGTCCAGGAGCGGAATCAGCCCCCGAGGTGACAGACGCCGGACCTGGCCACTGGCACGCCGGATGGCAAGAAACCGCTCTACGCAGTCGTCCGTAAGATCATCCGTACCAAGCCCTTGATATTCCAGCCAGCGGCTCAGATGCGCCATCAAGTGCAACAGCGCCACGACCGTGAATTTGGAGTAGCCGAGTCGCCTCAGATCCGCGGTGAAGCCATGTCGATATGGCTCGAGCGGACCGCTCATGCGAACGCGCGATGGTTTATCCACGATACCTCCTCCCTCGGATCACCGATCCGGGGGAGAAAGTCTCGACTATGACGCCATGATTATGCCGCCTCTCGTGGCGCGTTCACCGCCGTTGCACCTGCTGGAGCCCACCGAACTCCCGCTCACGCTCGATCACGCGGCATATTCCGTCGGTCGGCATAGGGTGAGATATGCCGCTGGCGGCATATCTCACCAACTATTCGATGGACTCCGAACACCGCCTGTGCCTGCTTCTGGTCGGCCTCACCGAACTGCGCCGCAGGCTGTCCATGGCGGTTCACGAATCGCTCAGTCAGCGCCTCGTCGTGCGCCATCACATCGCCGGCCTGCAACGCGATGAACTCGACGCCTACCTCACTCACCGCCTGCGTCTGGCCGGCTGCGAACTGCCTCTGTTCGAGCCGCCCGCCGCTGAGGCGTTGTTCCAGGCATCCCGCGGCCTGCCGCGTCAAGTCAACCGTATCGCCCACTATGCTCTGTCGGCCGCTGCCCTCGACGGCGCTCGCACCGTCAACACCGACCACCTGCAGCGCGCCCTCGACGAATTGCGTCCCTGATGCGGGCTCCAGGAGCACCGTCATGAGTTGTCCTTCCTGCCCGCTGTGCCTGCAGCGCGTGCCCGATGATCTCGACGCCGAGGTCGTCGCACGGCTCCTTGAACTCCTCTATGCCATCGCCGACCACTTCGAGCACCGCTACCAACGCCAGCTGCTGCGCTACTATGCCGAACTCCGTGATCCGCCTCAGTCTGCTCCGTCGCCCACCATCGACCTCCTTGCCGATGACGATGACCTGCCGTTCTGACTTTCCTGTTTCTCACAGTCTTTCGTCGCACGAAGCAATCCGAGATTATCCACCCTGTCGCCCGACGAATCATTCTGAGATTCCGCTCTTGAGATTACGTGGGATACAACACACGGCGGCCGAGTTGCTGGTCGCCGCAGCCCACAACGAGTCGCCCCAAATCGAC
>JAPPGB010000034.1 GCA_028821475.1 Spirochaetaceae bacterium | reverse complement strand
ACCAACTTGTGCACGAGATAGCCAGTAGCTCTCAGTGCGTTAAGGTTAAGCGTGAGACGGCCCTGGCCCCGGGGTGTGCGGCGCTTGACGGATTGGCCGGCGGCTGCGTTACTTGCCGGCAAGCACAGATTGCCAAGAGGACGGAGGAGGTCCATCGATGGGTAGAACGGCACGCGCCAGCGTGATGGCCGGCAGGGAGTTCGAGATTCGCGAGTATCCGGTTCCGGAGCCGGAGCCGGGCAAGGTATTGGTCAAGCAGGAGTTGGGCGGCATCTGCGGCACCGATCTGCACAACTGGCAGTTCCAGCGCCTCGGCTACGACGTCATCCTCGGCCACGAGAACGTCGGCACGCTCGATGCCCTCGGTGACGGGGTCAGCGAGGATGCCCTCGGCAACCCGGTGCAGGTTGGCGACCGCGTGGTGGTATCCCCGCACCTGGGCGTGGGGTTTCAACCGATCGACCGCGCACCCGGGCTGCGTGGCGGCTTCGGGCAGTACATCTACCTGTGGAATCCCACCAACGTGTTCCTGAAGACCGACCTGCCGCCGGAGATCGCCGTGCTCACCGAGCCGTCCGCCTGCTCCTACCACTGCGTATCGCGCGCCGGCATCCAGCTCGGCGACACGGTGGTGATCCAGGGCACCGGACCGATCGGGCTTCTGGCGATCGCCTGGGCCCGGCGCGCCGGCGCCGGCCGGCTGATCGCGGTCGGCGGACCGGCCGGGCGCCTGGAGTTCGCCGAGCGGCTCGGCGCCGACCTGGTGATCAACATCGAAGAGGTGCCGGACGCCGCCGAACGCATACGGATCGTGCGCGACAACACGCCGCGCGGCGCCGGCGCCGACGTGGTGTGCGAGTGCGCCGGTTTCCTGTCGGCCATCCCCGAGGGGCTCGACTACCTGCGGCGCAGCGGCACCTACGTCGAGTTCGGCCACTTCGTGGACACCGGCACCTTCGAGTGCAATCCCAACCAGATGCTGATGCGCAAGAACCTGCGCCTGGAGGCCGCCTGGGGCTTCGAAGGCCCCCACTTCGTGCGCTCGCTGGCGCTGCTGGAGCGGTACGCTTCGTTGTTCGAGGGGTTCGTGAGCCACGCCATCCCGCTGGACCGGGTCGCCGACGGCTTCCACGCCCTGGACAGCAACTACCGGCTGGACGGCCGCGAGGCCCTGAAGATCGCCATCGCCGCCAACAGCGAGTAACCGGCTTCTCGGCCGGAACCGCGCTTCCGGCCTCTTCCGGCCCTGCCGGCCTACATGGAGCCTGCCACGATGCGACAGGCTTCTATATTCCGCGGATGGTGAAGTCGGCGGCCAGCTCCTGCCACACCTCGTCCGCGATCGGTACCAACGCCGCGCGCACGCCCGCTTCCAGGTGGGCGGGCGAGCCGGTGCCGATCATCTGGGAGGAGATGCGTGGGTCGCGCAGTCCGAACTGCACGCTCAGCGCCAGCAGGTCGAGATCGCGGTCGCGGCACCAGTGCCAGAGCCGGGTGGCGCGCTCCACCTCCCACGGCTCAATGTAGCTGATGGCGCCCGGCTGGAAGCCGGGCCGGCCACTGAAGCGGCGCTCCACCGTGCGCGGATCCTCGCCGCCGAGCAAGCCGTGGCGCACCATCTGGGCGTTCAGCAGCCCTACCCCGTGGCGCTCGGCGGAGGGCAGCAGCCGCTCCGCCGCCGTCTGGTCGATCAGGCTGTAGTCGCGGTAGGTGAGCGACGCCTCGCAGCAGCCGGTCTCGTGAAACGCGCAGTGCAGATCCAGGCCGCGCACCCCGAGCCCGATGTGGCGCACCACCCCCTGCCGCTTCAGCTCCTGCAGCGCCTCCAGCGCGCGTCCGGGGCCGAGCGCCTGCTCGATCCGGTCCGGGTCGTGGATGTGCACCACGTCGAGATAGTCGGTCTTGAGCGTGCGCAGGCTCTCGTCGATGCTCCAGCGGGTGGCGTCGGCCGAGTAGTCGTAGGGCCGCGAGCGGGTGCCGGTCTTGGTGCACAGAACCAGGTCGGAGCGCCGGCCGCCCTGCGCCCACCATGCTTCCAGCGCCAAGCCGAGCCGCCGCTCGCTCTCGCCGTCGCCGTACAGCGGCGAGGTATCGATCAGATTCACGCCCAGTTCAAGCGCGCGATGCGCGGTCTGCGCCGCCACCTCGTCATCGACCCCCCCGAACGGTGCCGCGCCGAGTGAAACCGCCGACACCTGCAGCCCGGTAGCGCCCAGCGGCCTCAGCGGCAAAGTAGTTTCCACCATGCGCCGCACCCTACCTCAATGCCGGCGCCGCTGCCAGCGATTCCGATCTCATCTTGTCGGCCCCGAGTCCCCGCGACGTATGCCGGGAGTCTCGGAGAGCCGGCCCTCGTCGTCGATCAGGACTACGCGGGCGGGTCGGTCCGCGCTCCAACTCCACAGCACGAGATTGAGGTCGTCGGCGGAGGCCCCGGCGGCATGGCTTTGGACTCTCATGCCAACATATCCCGCTGCAATCAGTCGGTCGGCGAGAGCCTGCGATGCAGGGATTGTACCTGCGAGCATTTCCGCTTCCCACGTGGGACACGCGAGGTCGGACTCCGTCACCCCCAACGCCCGGCGCCGCTCTTGGTCCAGTGCATCGAACACCGGCTGTGCATCAACCTCGTACGCGCACAGGGTGAGCGGCTGCATCGGCCGGCCAAACGGCTGCGCTTCGCGGATGGCGACGAGCGGGGCGAGCGAGGTGTAGAGCGCCGGCACGCCGCGGCGGTTGAATCGTCCACCGTGACGGCGGGCACCCTCGCCGGATATCGGCGTCCAGGACCACTGTGGATTGTGAGCCCGGTACACCAGCGCCCGGAACCGCATCAGGACAACGCAGACTCAGGCATAGCCGCCGGCCATGATGCGGTCCAGATAGGCATGCACCTGGTCGGCCCTGCCTTCGCGCACCAGAAGATCGGGGGTAGCGCCGCCGAAGCCCGGCAGCGGCTCGGCGCGGAACCAGGCGTAAGCCGCGAGCGGCGATCCGGTTGCCGTTTCCACGCGATTGAGAATCTCCAGCATCTGGCGCAACCGGACCTGGGTCTTGCGCGCCCGGACCCGCGACGCGCGGGTGAACGCATCCTTGCCGAGGCCCAGCGTGCCGGCGATCTCGGACTTGGTGGTACGCAGCTCGTCGGCGATGAGCGACGGAGAGAACGCCTGGTCCCGGACGAATTCCTGAAACCTCATTTCTGGCACCTCATACTTCTTGACATATTATACCGCGATATGTCTGGTTGCACCGGGAAAGCAAACCAAATCGAATCACAAGAACACCGGGGCAGTCATCACCGATCGAGAGCCTATCCCATCCACCGCCGACCGGGACCTCACCTTCAAGCGCTCGCTCTATGCCAGGCACGGCGTGACCGAGTACTGGGTGGTAGCCGAAGCCCGCACCATCGAGGTGCTGGCGCTCGCCCAGCATGACTTCGAGCCGGTGCAGCGCTACCCGGAAGGGCAGCGCCCGACATCGCCGCTGTTGGCGGGACTGAACCTCGACACCAACAAGATCTTCGCGGATTGAGCAGCGCGGCAGGGTCGTGCTCGTCGTGCTCGTCGTGCTCCGCGCGATTTGACAGCTCGTTGCGCGTGGAATAGACTTGGCCCTCCTGTCGGCGAAAAGGCTTATGTGGACGATGCACTACCAGAAGCACTTGAGGACGCCACCGGTTGACGGGATCGGTGTGTCCTGGGGGGGGGGGGGGGGGGGGGGGGGGGGGGGGGGGGGGGGGGGGGGGGGG
>JAPPGB010000033.1:1593-8001 GCA_028821475.1 Spirochaetaceae bacterium | reverse complement strand
CGCCGCGGCCGCGCGCCTGCTGTGGCGCCGGTACGCCGGCCCGGCGGCGCGCGGCGCACGTCTGCTGACCGACGCCGCCGGCACCGAACGGCCTGCCGAGCCGCCGCTGGACGTACTGGCCGCGCAGGTTTGCGAGCGCATGGCGCGTCTCGAACGTTCCCATCAGCGCCTGCGGGCGGTTATCGGCGACCTGCCGCACGGGGTCCTGGTGTTCGACGGCGACGGAGCGCTGCTGGAGATCAACCGCGCGGGAATGACGATGCTCGGCATGACCGCGGAGGCACGGCGCATCAGCGCGCCCGAGCAGGACCGGGACGCCGGCACCGGCGGCGGCCGGGAGGCGGCCGGGGCGGCGCGGGTGATAGAACGGTATGGACTGGCGGCGGTGGCGCAACAGGCGCTGCGCGGCGACGACGCCGACGTGGACATACCGATTCACGGCGCCGAAACACGCTGGCTGCAGGCGCACGGCCGGCTTTCCGCGGAGGCCGGCGGCGAGCGCGGCGCCCTGGTGGTGCTGCACGACGTCACCCGCCTGCACCACCTGGAACAGGTGCGGCGCGATTTCGTGGACAACGTGTCTCACGAGTTGCGCACGCCGTTCACGCTGGTCAGCGGCTTTGCCGAGACCCTGCTCGACGGGAACCTGTGCCCCGACCCGGAAGCGCGCCACTTCCTGGAGATCATTCACAAGCACTCGGCGCGGGTGAGCGCGATCATCGACGACCTGCTGCTGCTGGCGGAAATCGAACGTGCCGAGGACCGCTCCGGCATCAGGTTCGAGGATGCGCTCCTTGCCCCGGTGATCTCGGCGGCGGCGCTGTCGTGCCGGCGCACCGCCGAGGCACGCGGCGTGGCGCTGCACGAGGCGTGCGATGCCGGGCTGACCGTGCGCATGAACGCACTGCTGGTCGAGCAGGCGATCACCAACCTGGTCGACAATGCGATCCGGTACAGTAGCCGCGACACCCGCGTCACGGTGCGCGGCGGGCGCCGCGACGGCGCCGTGGTGGTCGAGGTAATCGACACCGGCATCGGCATCGCACCGGAGCACCAGCAACGCATCTTCGAACGCTTCTACCGCGTCGACGCCGCGCGCAGCCGCGACTCCGGCGGCACCGGCCTCGGACTGGCGATCGTCAAGCACATAGCCCAGGCGCACGCCGGCGAGGTGACGGTACGCAGCACGCCGGGTCGCGGCAGCACGTTCACCGTGCGCCTGCCCGTTGGGAGGTGACCCGCTGCCGCTGAAAGGTGATCCACTTCCCGCTGAACAGCGGGGCTGACCGGCCGTTGGGGAGGGCTTATATTAGAAAGCGTTGGCGATGGGCGATACACGAACGGCACAACTCACGATAAACGGATCCAGCTACGAACTGCCGATTATCCGCGGCACCGAGGACGAGGTGGCGGTGGACATCAGCCGGCTGCGCAACGCGGCGGGAGTCATCACCATGGATCCCGGCTACGGCAACACCGGCTCTTGCAGCAGCGCCATCACCTTCATCGACGGTGAACGCGGCATCCTGCGCTACCGCGGCGTGCCGATCGAGGACCTGGCCGAACACAGCACCTTCCTGGAGGCGGCGTGGCTGCTGATGGAGGGCGAACTGCCCACGCAGAAGGAGCTCGACACCTTCACCGACCACATCACCTACCACACCATGATTCACGAGTACGTGAAGCGGTTCTACGCCGGGTTTCCCCACGACGCCCACCCGATGGCGGTGACCGGCGCGGTGGTGGGTGCGATGTCCGCCTTCTACCCCGACTCGATGCAGGTCACCAACGACCGCGAGATGGAGATCGCCATCCACCGGCTCATCGCCAAGGTGCCGACCATCGTCGCGTACTCCTACAAGCACACCATGGGCCAGCCGTTCATGTCGCCACTGAACCGGCTCGGCTACGCCGCCAACTTCCTGCACATGATGTTCGCGACGCCGGCGGAGGAGTACGAGGTGGATCCGGTGGTGGCGCGCACCATGGACCTGATCTTCCTGCTGCACGCCGACCACGAGCAGAATTGCTCGGCGAGCACGGTGCGCATGGTGGGCAGCTCGCAGGCCAACCTGTTCTCGGCCATTTCCGCCGGCGTGCACGCGCTGTGGGGGCCGCTGCACGGCGGCGCCAACCAGGCGGTAGTGGAGATGCTGGAGCAGATCCACGCCTCCGGGGACGACGGCCAGCAGTTCCTGGACAAGGTCAAGAACAAGCGCGCCGGCACCCGCCTGATGGGCTTCGGCCACCGCGTGTACAAGAACTTCGATCCGCGCGCCACCATCCTCAAGCGCGCCTGCTTCGAGGTGCTGGACCGGATCGGCGTGTCCACCCCGCTGCTCGACATTGCGGTCCAGCTCGAGGAAATCGCCCTCCGCGACGACTACTTCATCGCCCGCAAGCTGTACCCCAACGTGGACTTCTACTCCGGCATCATCCTGCAGGCGCTCGGCGTGCCGGTAAACATGTTCACCACCCTGTTCACCATCGGCCGCCTGCCCGGCTGGATCGCGCACTGGACCGAGATGATCCACGACCCGCAGAACCGCATCGCCCGCCCGCGGCAGATCTACACCGGCGAACGCGAACGCCCCTACGTGCCGATGGAGCAGCGCTAGCCCCCGTACTCCCGGTCTCTCCTACTGATCGGGGCCGGTCGTGTCGAGGTGGATGAGGCTGCCGACGGGGTCTGACTGGTGCTGGTACTTGCCCTGGTAGGGGCGGCTGGTGCTGCGGTCGAGTTGGGCGAACACGATCTGGCAGATTCTGCGGCCGGCGCGCAGGCGGATCGGCAGGCGGTTGGCGTTGAACAGTTCCAGGGTGATGGTGCCGTCGAATCCGGGGTCGACCCAGCCGGCGTTCTGGATGAACAGGCCGATGCGCCCGATCGAGCTGCGCCCCTCCACGAACGCGGTCATGTTGGCCGGCAGCCGGATACGCTCGCGGGTCACGGCGAGCAGGAACGACAGCGGCGGAATCACGATCTCCTCCGTCTCGCGGTCAGCGTGCAGGTCCAGGTAGCGCAGCTCCGAGTCCAGCGTAATCCGGTCGATGGCATTTTCATCCACCTTCAGGAAGTGGCTGCCGAGGGTCAGGTCGATGGATGCGGGCTGCATCTGTTCCGGATCGAGCGGCTCCACCACCACCTCGCCGGCTGCGATGAGTTCCAGCAGCGTCTCTCGCGATACGATCACTAGAAGGGTCCGCCGAGACTATCCGCCGCTTCGCTCGCAGCGTCAACCGGCCGGCCCGGCCCGTTCCCGGCACATCCGGGGTTGACACCGGTCGCTTGGTCGATAAGGAATGAGGACATGAACAAGCCGCCCTCATCGCCGAATCGCACCGGTCGCCAGATCATCGGCCTGAGCCTTCCGCCGGATGTGGCGGGTAGGGTGAAGCAGGAGGCTGCCAAGCGCGGGCTAAGCCTGAGAGGCTTGTTTCTCGAAATGTGGGAGTTGTACAACACCGAAGGCCGGGGGAAGAGCAAGGGATGAGCGTACTCGCGACCGAAGCGGACTTGATCGCTGCGGCCGCGAGCCTCGCGGGTCTCCCTGAACGCTGGTCGGCAGCCGAGCGCAGGCTCGCCCGCAACCTTCCAAGAACGCCAGAATCGACGCTCGCTCTGCTGCGTGAAGAGATCGCCGACGGACAGGATCCCCTCGGCGCAGCCTTCTGTCGGATCAGATCGCCGACGATTCGTCGAATCCATGGCGCCACCTACACACCAAAAGACATTGTCCACGCCATGGTTTCGTGGTCCGCTGGAGAACACGTTCAACCTGCTCGGATCGTCGATCCCGGCGCCGGCTCCGGCCGGTTCCTTGCGGCGGCATCATCGCGGTTCCCTTCGTCACGGCTTGTCGCCGTCGAAACCGATCCTGTCGCAGCCCTCCTGCTGCGCGCAACGGCGACGACCAGGGGATTCGACGATCGCCTGACCATCAGGGTGAGCGATTACCGGAGCATCCGCTTACCGAGGATCGATGGCGCTACGCTGTTCATCGGCAATCCGCCGTATGTCCGCCACCATGACATCGACGCGCGCTGGAAGGACTGGTACGCCCGTACGGCAGGGCGCTGCGGCGTCAAGGCCAGCAAACTCGCGGGGCTGCACCTGCACTTCTTCTTGAAGACCATGTCGCTCGGCAGGAAGGGTGACTACGGCGCGTTCATCACTTCCGCCGAGTGGTTGGACGTCAACTACGGGCGTGCCCTGCGCCGGCTGCTCGCCGATGGGCTCGGCGGCACGGCGCTCCACGTCCTGGCCCCCGCTGTTGCCGCCTTCCCGGACGCCGCAACGACAGCCGCGATCACATGCTTCAGGATCGGTCAGCGGCCCCGGGTTTTGCAGGTCCGGGCTGTTGAAACCCGCACGGCCTTGCACAACATGACAGAGGGGCGTAGCTTGCCCTGGAGCCAGGTCGAGAACGCGCCGCGGTGGTCGACGATCCTACGCCCGTCCAAGGAGCCACCCGCCAGCTATATCGAACTAGGCGAGTTGTTCCAGGTCCATCGCGGCCAAGTGACCGGTGCGAATAGAGTCTGGATCGCCGGTGATCATGCCAACGGCGTGCCCGAGAAGTACCTCCTTCCGACGGTCACCAAGGCGCGCGAGTTGTTCGTTGCCGGCGGTGTTCTTGCCGATGCCGGAGCCCTCCGACGAGTCATCGACCTACCCGCCGATCTGGACGAATTGCCGGGCGACGCTCGGTCGGCTGTCGAGCGTTTCCTCTCGTGGGCCAAGGCCCAACATGCCGATGTGGGCTACATAGCTCGAAACCGTCGGGCTTGGTGGTCTGTGGGTCTCCGCGAGCCTGCCCCGGTCGTCTGCACCTACATGGCGCGCCGTCCGCCGGCCTTCGTGCGCAACATGTGCGACGCGCGCCTGTTGAACATCGCTCACGGTCTCTATCCCAGGGAGCCCCTGACGGAGGAGTCCATAGCGGCGCTAGTTGCCTGGCTCAAGACCAATGTCCGTGTCGACGCGGGCCGCACCTACGCCGGCGGCCTGACCAAGTTCGAGCCCGGAGAAGTTGAACGCATCGCCATTCCCCAATTGGAGAACCTCGCTGACGCCAAGCTGTCCCCCACGGCCCTCCGCCGCGAACCCGCCTCGGCGACCAGGGTCCGCGATACGGTGCTCCACATACTCGACCCCAGACGCTTTCCGTGGGTTGCAGAGGGCAGGGATCCGCGCGATGCCGAGCGTATGATGGCCAGGCGAGCCGGCATCGCTGGCGCCCGTCGCTACCAACCGACCAGCCGGGAGAGTGTCTCTCGACGCCGTCCCAACGTCACGCTGCCTGCGCGTATGGGCCATGCGCGCCATGCCGCATGGCTTGACAGGCGGGGCGCAGAGGTTGCACGGTGATGGGGCAATGACAATCAGACGCTTGGGACTTCTTTGGGGCGCTGTGCTCCTGTTGGCACCGCTTGCCGCCTTCGCGGAGGGACAGTCGGATTACCCCATGATGGCGACCTCCGACGGAATGTACGTCGCCGCCAGCTACGGGCTGGCGCTGCCGGGCACCACAACCTTCCACGTTCCGCTCGCGAACGATACCCAGACCGACGCCGACGCGGGCACCGACTGGGGACTCCTGGGGGGCCGGCTCGCAGCCGGGTACTCGATTTCGGGATTCCGCCCCGAGTTGGCGTTCGGCTACCGCACGGCGCCGATCACCTCCGTCACACTGACGAAGCTCGCCGACGCCACGTCAGGCCCACTCCTGGAGCGGGCCAACAAGATCCTGGAGGACATCGACTGGGACGACAGTTCCATCAGTTCACTCGAGGTGGTGGCCTCCGTCTACTACGACATCGACACCGGCACGCTGGTCACGCCGTACATCGGCGCCGGCGCCGGCGCGTCGCAGATCTCGCTCACGCTGAAGGAAAACGCTACGCTAGCGCAGTTTGAAGAATCCGAATCGGTGTGGGCGCTCGCCTTCCAGGGGGCCGCCGGCGTCGGCTTTTACGTACTCGAAGGGCTGACGACCAGCATCGGCTACCGCCTGACGGGCACCACCGAGGCCACCTTCGAGAGCAAGAACAAGATCGCCCTAGCGCTCGGCCACCACATCGAGTTGGGCATACGCTACCGGTTCTGACGCCTGCGCCGCGCCGCCGCCGCAGCGGTCCCTGACTCACGCGGCATGCAGGTCACACCGCGCCAAGCGGCGGCGAAGGCGGCTAGGCGACTTCCAGTGAGTTACGGTCCAGCCGATTCCAGGACACCTCGCCGGCCGCGATGTGTTCGCGAATGCGCTCATCGACGTGCACGCCGGCGACCACGGCACATGCTTGCCGGCCAGTGAACCTGCTCAGGTATTCCGCGTTGCGTAGCGCCCGCCTCGTGTCCCTGCCGTTGACGGTGAAGGAGATCTCTACCGCCACGTAACAGGTTGC
>JAPPGB010000033.1:0-1493 GCA_028821475.1 Spirochaetaceae bacterium | reverse complement strand
ACCCACTCCGGGTGCTCGTCCAACGCGCGGATCAGATCCTGCAGGGAATCGATCTTTGGTGCGGCAGCCATGTGGAGGATAGGGGACTCGAACCCCTGACCTATTGATTGCGAACCAATCGCTCTACCACCTGAGCTAATCCCCCGGTCGCGGGCCGCGCGCCTGAAGGCAGGCGCGGGCCGGCTCAATATGCCACTTATCGCGTGCCGCGCCTACTCCCACCGCTCCCTCCGCGGCGGCTGTTTGCCGGCGGGGCGGGTCATACTACTATGTTCGCAGGTGCCGATGGCTGCTTCCGATCCGCTGACCGCCGACCTGCCGCGCCTGGCGCGCGATCTGCCGCGCGCCCCCGGCGTCTACCTGCTCAAGGACCGTCGCGGCGCCGTGCTGTACGTGGGCAAGTCCAAGAACCTGCGCGCCCGGGTGGCGACCTACTTTCAGGACGGCAGGGGCTGGAACCGCGACATCAAGACCGAGGTGCTGGCGAGCAAGGTGGCCGACTTCGAGGTAATCGTCACGCGCAGCGAGTTCGAGGCGCTGCTGCTGGAGAACACGATCATCAAGGACCGCAAGCCGCGCTACAACATCAACCTCAAGGACGGCAAGTCGTACCCGGTGATCCGCCTCACCAACGAGCGGTTCCCGAAGGCGTTCCGCACCCGCACCATCGTCCTGGACGGATCCGAGTACTTCGGGCCGTTCCCGAAGGTGAACCAGATCGACATCTACCTGACCCTGATCGACAAGCTGTTCCCGCTGCGCAAGCGCGGGACGGTGTTCAAGGAACGCGATCAGCCGTGCCTGAACTTCCACATCGGGCGCTGCGCGGCGCCGTGCGTGGGCAACATCGGCGCCGACGAGTACCAGGAACGGGTGGCCGCGGTGCGCAAGCTGCTGACCGGCAAGAGCGCCGACCTGGTGCGCGAGCTGCGCGCGCGCATGCAGGCGGAGGCGAAGGCGTTGCGCTTCGAGAAGGCGGCGCTGTTCCGCGACCAGGTGCGCGCCATCAGCGAGGTGTCCGACAGCGACCAGAACGTGGTGGACTTCTCGCGCGAAGCGCGCGACTACGTCGGCTTTCACCGCGACGGCTCCCACTACACGGTGGCCCTGTTCCAGTTCCGGCACGGCCAGTTGCTCGGCAAGGAACGGTTCCGGCTGGTCGACGAGGCGCCCCCGGAGGAGGTGCTGCCGAGCTTTCTGCTGCAGTTCTACGCCGGCGTGCAGACCCGCCCGCGCACCGTATTCCTGCGCCTGCCGGCGGACGCGGCGCAGTTGCTGCAGAGCGCCCTCGACCGTGCGCTGGCCCCGGCACCGACGGATGCCGCAACGGCGGCCCGATCGTCGCCGGAGGGAATCCCCGCGGTTGCGGCTCGCGCGGAAGGCGACGCTGCGCCGGCCGGGGCTCCCGCGGTTGGCGACACTGCGGCGGCGGGGGCCGGCGGGTCGCCGGCAGTGGCTCCCGCGGCTCACGGGACGGGGGTGGAGCGCGGAGC
>JAPPGB010000031.1 GCA_028821475.1 Spirochaetaceae bacterium | reverse complement strand
TGGTCGATGGAGGGCGGCCACGTGCTGCCCGAACCGGGCGAGGAAGGCCCCGAGTGGTACGAGCACGCGGCGCCCGCCCCCGCCGCCCACGCGGAGCAGCGCTGACCGGGACCGATCTCCGCCGCGGCCGCCCTCCACGGCGATGCGGGTAGCGGTTACCGGCGGCACCGGGTTCATCGGCTCCCACCTGGTGAAGGCGCTGGCCGCGCGCGGCGACGCGGTGCGCTGCCTGTTGCGCCCCTCCAGCGACCGCGCCGCACTACCCGCCGCCGCACAGCCGGTTGTGGCGCAGCACCTGGCCGACCCCGCCGCGCTGGAACGCCTGCTGCGCGGCGCCGATGCCGTCGTGCACCTGGCCGGGCTGACCCGTTCCTGGACGCCGCGCGCCCTGCACGAGGTGAACCGCGGCGGCACGGCGGCGCTGTGTGCCGTTGCCGCGCGCGCCGCACCGGCGCTGCAACAGCTCATCATCGTCAGCAGCCAGGCGGCGGTAGGAGCGTCGTCACGGCGACGTCCGCGCCGCGAGGACGATCGGCCGGCGCCGGTTACCGCGTACGGGCGCAGCAAGCTGGCCGCCGAGCGCGTGCGCCTGCGCTTTCCGCGGCTGCCGGTGACGGTAGTGCGCCCGCCGTCGGTATACGGCCCCGGCGACCGCGACATCTTCGCCTACTTCCGGCTGGTGCACGGCGGCCTGCGCCCGGAACTGGTGCCCGCCAGCCGGCTGAGCATGGTGTACGTCGGCAACCTGGTGGATGCGCTCCTGCTCGCCCTCGACCGCCCGCAGCACTCCGGGCAGCGCGTCTACCACGTCGCCGACCACGGCGTGCTCACCATGAACACCGTAGCGCTCTGGATCGCCGAAGCATACGGACGCCGCGCGCTGCGGGTACCGGTGCCGCAGGCGGCGCTCGCCGTCGCCGGCCTGCCCCTGGCAGCAGCCGGCCGCCTGTTGCGCCGCGATCTGCTGCTGAGCCGCGACAAGCTGCGCGAAATCGCGCAGCCGGCCTGGCTCCTGGCCACCTCCCGCATCGCCGCGCAGCTTGGCTACCGCCCACGGCTCAGCACCCGCGACGCCATCGCCCTCACCGCGCGGTGGTACCTGGACCACGGCTGGCTGCGCCGAACGCCCGCCCCCCGCCGCTGGGCGGGCGCCGGCCGAGTCAGCTCAGGCGGTGCAGCGACTTGACCGCGTCCAGGCTCTTCAAGTGCTTGACCACGCGCCCGTAGTCGCGCCGGCTGTTGACCTCGATCGTGAAGCGCCCGGTCAGGTTCGCCTCCGCGTTCTCCTCCAGCTTGCCCGACAGCAGCTTGCCGCCGTCCTTGTGGATGATCCGCTCGATCTCCGAGTACAGGCGCGCATCCGGCTCCGCGGTCACCGAGAAGCTGTAGCTCTGCCGCGGGTCCGGCGTCTCCCACGCCACCTCCACCGCGCGCTCGTTGAAGTCGCGCATGTTGCGCGCGTTTGCGCAGCGCGCCCGGTGCACGATGATGCCGCGCCCGCGCGACACGTAGCCGACAATCTCGTCGGAAGGCTTGGGCCGGCAACAGCGCGCCAACTGGATCAGCAGGCCGGCGTCGTTGCCCTCGGCCAGCCCCACCCGCCACGCCGCGTCGTCGGCGTCGGGCCGCGGCGCCGGCGCTGCCTCCGGTTTTCGCTCCGCCGGACGCGGGCGAGACGGCGCCGGCGGCCGCGCCGGTTGCGCCACGATGTTGCGCTGGATGATCAGGTCGGGGTTCTCCTGCGTCAACCAGTGGCGAATCTTCTGCCGCGCACGCGACGTCTTCACCGATCGCAGCCAGCCGACGTGCGGTCGCGCGCGCGCGTTGGTAATGATCTGAATCACCTGGGTGTTCTTCAGTTCCGCGGACAGCGCCACGATGGAGCCGTTCGCCTTCGCCGCCATGCAGCGGTTCCCGATCTCGGTATGGATATGGTAGGCGAAGTCGATCGGCGTGGACCCGCGCGGCAACTCGATGATGTCGCCCTTGGGCGTGAACACGTAGATCGAGTCGCTCAGCAGCTCGCGCTTGATCTCGCTCAGAAAGTCGGTGGAGGCGGCCTGCGCCCCCTGCCAGTCGCGCAGCTTGTTGATGATCGACAACTCGCGGGTCACGGTGGACGCATCGCCGCTGCGCCGCGACTTGTACAGCCAGTGGGCCGCGATGCCGTTCTCGGCGGTCTCGTGCATCTCGCCGCTGCGGATCTGAATCTCGATGGTCGCCCCGCCCGGCCCCATCACCGTCGTGTGCAGGCTCTGGTACCGGTTCGACTTGGGCATCGCGATGTAGTCCTTGAAGCGCCCCTCGATCGGCTTCCACAGTTGATGCACCAGGCCCAGAATCTCGTAGCACTCGTGCGTGGAGGAGCACACGATGCGCACCCCGAGCAGATCGTAGATCTCGTCGGCGGCGTGCCCGCGCTCCTTCATCTTCTGGTAGATGGAGTAGAAGTGCTTGGCGCGGCTCTCCACGCGCAGGTGCAGGTTGCGCCCCTGCGCCGCCTCGGTGATCTGCTCGGTGATCTGCGCCAGGAGGGCGTCGCGCTCCGCCCGGGTGGCGGCCACGAACTCCTTGAGATGTTCGTACACGCGCGGGTGGAGGTACTTCATCGCCAGGTCCTCCAACTCGGTGCGGATCCGGTACAGGCCCAGCCGCCCCGCCAGCGGGCAGTAGATGTCCATGCACTCGCGCGCGATGCGCACGCGGTTTTCCTCGTTGAGCGCCTCCAGGGTGCGCATGTTGTGCAGCTTGTCGGCGAGCTTGATCAGGATCACCCGCACGTCGCGCACCATGGCGAACAGCATCTTGCGGATCGACTCCGCCGCGCGCGCCCAGTGGCTCTGCCCCCTGATTTTGGAGATCTTGGTTACCCCCTCCACCAGGTTGGCCACCTCCCTGCCGAAGGTGTCGCCGAGTTCCTCCGACGTGGTGGCGGTGTCTTCCACCACGTCGTGCAGCAGTGCCGCCACCACGGTGGTGGTGTCGAGGCAGCTTTCGATCAGGATCGCCGCCACTTCCAGGGGATGGATGATGAACGGATCGCCCGACCTCCGGAACTGGCCGGAGTGGCGCGCGTTGGCCCAGCGGGCGGCCGCAACGATCGTGCGCCGCGCCTGGTCGTCGTATTCGTCGCCGGCGGCATCGAGCCGTTCGCAGAACCGGTTCACCAGCCGGCGAGAGGCCGCGGTGACGCGCGGGTAGCCGGCATGCGCGCCGCTGTCGCGTACCGCGACCGGCGCGCCCAAGCCGGCGGCGTTCCCGGCAGCGCGCGCCGGCTTCCGCTCGCCGGCAACTGGAACTCCGGCCGCGGCAGCGCCCGTGCCGGTACCGGACGCTACCGCGCCGGTACCGGCTGCGCGGGAGGCCTCACCGCCGGGAACGGGACCGGCGGTGGCAACGG
>JAPPGB010000030.1 GCA_028821475.1 Spirochaetaceae bacterium | reverse complement strand
GCGCCCAGCACCTCCCAGAGGCGCCCGCGGCGCCGGGGGTCGCCGCGCTGTCCCGAGGCCTCGTCCGGTGCAGCGAGTTCGTTCAGGGCGCCGCTCTCGGCCAGCCGCAGCAGGTCGTCCTGCGCCAGGGCCGGCACGCGTTCGACCAGGTCGCTCACCGACCGGAACGGACGCGCCGCGCGCGCCGCGGCAATGGCCTCGCCGGCCCGCTCTGCCAGTCCCTTCACGTAGCGCAGCCCCATGCGTACCGCGCACCGCCAGCGGCCGGCGCCGCGCGGCGCCGGCTCCAGGGTGCAGTGCCAGGCGCTGCGCGCGACGTCGACCGGCAGCACCACGACGCCGTGGCGGCGAGCGTCGTCGACGATGGTGGCCGGTGCATAAAAGCCCATCGGCCAAGCGTTGAGCAGCGCCGCCGTGAACGCGTCGTGGTAGTGGTGCTTGAGCCACGCGGTCAGGTAGGCGACCAGCGCGAAGCTGGCGGCATGCGACTCCGGGAAGCCGTACTCCCCGAAGCCGCGGATCTGGTTGAACACCCGCTCGGCGAACTCCGGTGCGATGCCCTTGGCCTGCATCCGCGAGATCAGCTTCTCGGCGTGTTTCTCGATGGCGCCGGAGCGGCGCCAGGCGGCCATGTCGCGGCGCAACTGGTCCGCCTCGCCGGGGGTGTAGTCGGCCGCCACCACCGCCAGCTTCATCACCTGCTCCTGGAACAGCGGCACGCCGAGGGTCTTCTCCAGCACCGGGCGCAGCGCGGGGTGAGGGTATTCCACCGGCTCCTCGCCGTTGCGCCGCCTGAGGTAGGGGTGCACCATGCCGCCGGTAATCGGCCCCGGGCGCACGATCGCCACCTGCACCACCAGGTCGTAGAAGGTGCGCGGGCGCAGGCGCGGCAGCATCGACATCTGCGCCCGGCTCTCGATCTGGAACACGCCCACCGTGTCGCCGGTGCTGACCATGTCGAACACCGCCTCGTCGTCGAACGGCACCGTGGCCATGGTCAGGCGGCGCCGGTGGTGGCGCCGGATCAGGGCGAAGGCGAGGTCGAGATGGGTCAGCGCGCCGAGTCCGAGCAGATCCACCTTGAACAGGCCAAGCGCCTCCACGTCGTACTTGTCCCACTGGATCACGGTGCGCCCCTCCATGGCGGCGTTCTCGACCGGCACCAGCGTGGCCACCGGCTCGCTGCCGAGCAGAAAGCCGCCGGGATGGATCGACAGGTGGCGCGGGAAGTCGCGGATCTGGCCGGTGAGGGAAAGCAGGAGATGATGGGACGGGTGCCCGGGGTCAAGGCCAGCCTGCCGGAACGCGTCCTGCAACGCCTCCGGGAAGTCGCTGTCGTGGTGGGATATGAGCCGCGCCACCCGGTCCAGGGCGGTGGCCGGCAGGCCGAGGGTCTTGCCCACGTCGCGAATCGCCGACCGGGCCCGGTAGCGGATCACGTTGGCCACCATCGCGGCGCGCTCCCGGCCATACTTGCGGTACACGAACTGGATCGCCTCCTCGCGGCGCCGGTGGCCGATGTCGAGGTCGATGTCGGGCGGCTCGGCGCGCTCCCGGGACAGGAAGCGCTCGAACAGCAGGTCCATGTGCACCGGGTCGATGGCGGTGATGCCCAGGCAGTAGCACACCGCCGAGTTGGCGGCCGAGCCGCGCCCCTGGCACAGGATCCTGCGCTCTCGGCAGAAGCTGACGATTTCGTACATGGTCAGGAAGTAGCCGCAGTAGTCGAGCTCCTCGATCACCTCCAGCTCGTCGCCAAGCTGCTTGGCGACGGCCGCCGGCGGGGGCCCGCCGTAGCGCTTGCGCGCCCCGGCGAAGGTGAGCCGGCGCAGCCACTGCGCCGACGTGTAGCCGTCCGGCAGCCGCTCCGAGGGATAGCGGTAGCGCACCTCGCTCAGCGAGAAGGTGCAGCGGGCGGCGATCTGGTGCGTGGCCGCCACCAGTTCCGGTCGGTCGCCGAACAGGCGCGCGAACGCCGCCGGCGCCTTGAGGTCGTGCTCGCCGTTGGCGCGCAGCAGCGTGCCCGATCCGGCCAGGGTGGTGCGGTGGCGGATGCAGGTGACCACGTCCTGCAGCGGGCGCCGCTCGCGGTCGTGGTAGAGCACCTCGGTGGCGGCGGTCAGCGGCACCCCGAGGCGGCGGCAGCCGGCGGTGAGCCGGTGCTCGATCGCGGCGTCGCCGGGCAGCAGGTGGCGGGTAATCAGGCCGTAGAGGCGGCCCGGAAACGCTTCCCGGAGCTGCACCGTGCGCCGCCGCCAGTGCTCGGCCCCGGCGCCGCTGCCATCGCCGGTGGCGGCCAGCAGGCGGCGGCCCTGCCACAGCGCCAGCAGGCCGCCGGCGTGGTCGGCCACCTCCTGCCAGCTTACCCGGCTCTCCCCCTTGGTGCAGCGCAGCCGCCCGCGTGAGATCAGCCGGCACAGGTTGGCGTAGCCGGCGCGGTCCTGCACCAGCAGGATGAGGGCGGCGGTGGCGGCGTCGGAATCGTCGGGGTGGTCGGAGACGGTGACCTGCGCGCCGACGATCAAGCGCGGACCGTCGCCGCCGGCGGCGACGTGGGCGCGCACGATCCCGTAGACGCCGTCCCGGTCGGCCAGCACCAGCGCGGGAATGCCCAGCTCCCGGGCGCGCTGCACCAGCTCTTCGGGATGGCTGGCCCCCTCCAGAAACGAGAAGTTGCTCTTGCACCACAGCGCTACGTAGCCCATCGCCGGTATCCGTTCACTCCACCCAGCCCTGCCGGTACCAGCGGTGGACGAGGCGGTCGTAGTAGATCCACTCCAAGGCGCCGCCCGCGGAGCCGATCAGGTAGTAGGCGCGGTCGGCTGGGGCGGCGGGGCCACCGCCGGCAGAGCCGCAGTCGCCGCCGCCGGCAGGGCCGCAGTCGCCGCCGCCGGCAGGGCCGCAGTCGTAACGGACATGATTGCCGCGGACGTGGCCGGCGGGGAGGCTGCCGTGCCGCGTAGCGCCACTCGGCGTACCGGCGCTCGCGTACCACCAGCCGCTGGAAACCAGGAACGGCCCGCAGTAACGGGGCCGCCGACGTGTTCGCGGGCGGCCTCCCGTTACCGCGATCTCCTGCGGCCGGGCGAGCACCCGCCGTATCAGCGGCACACCCGGCGCCGTGACCGTCGGCGGGCGCGGCGCCGGCAGCGTGCCGACCGGCTGCCAGCGGTACTGCGCCTCCGGCAGATGCGACTCCTGCAGCACGGCACAGGCCACCGCGGCGTCGCCGAATTCGGCGCGGATGCCCGCCAGGGCGGCGGCTCCGGCGGCCGGGTCGCGCCCTTGGCTGGTGCGGAACAGCTCACCCTGACCGGCCGGCAGCGGGGTGTGGCGGGCGTCGAGGGCCAGTTCCTCCACCCCGGCGGTCAGATCCAGGGCGCGCAGCCGCAGGGCCAGCAGGTCCAGCAGCAGACGGCGGCGGCGGGTGGGGGAGGCGGGGCGGATCAGCTCGTGCCGCCGCGAGCCGTCTTCCAGCAGAAGTTGCAGTTGCAGTTCGGCAACCGCGCGCGTGCCCTGCTGCAGGCGGTCGAGCAACCGGTCGAGGAGCACCCGGCAGTGACGCAGCAGGCGCTCGGCATCGCTTGCGCGGTAGGTCAGCCGACGCCGTTGCAGCAGCGGCGGCGGCGTGTCGTGGCCCTGCACGGGCAAGGAGGGAGCGCAGGCAGTACGGCTCAGCTCCGCCACCGGCGCCCCGAAGCGGCGCAGCAGCTCGGCGTAGGGGAGGCGCAGGAAGTGCTCCACGGTCGCTACGCCCAGCTTCTCCAGGAGATCGCGTGCCGCCGGTTCCAGGGGCAGCCGGTCGAGCGGCAGGGTGGCGATGGCAGCGCGTTCTCCGTCCGCATCGGCGACCACCAGCGGCCGGCAGCCACCCCGCGCTACGCTCTCCTGAGCCAGCAGGCAGGTACCGAGGCGGGTATGGCCGAGCACCACCGCGGCTACCAGGCCGGCGCTGCGCAGGAGCCGCCCGATGGTGTCGGCCAGCGCATCGCCCGAGGGGTAGTGGCGGCGCAATCCGGCTGCCTCCAGCCAGAACACCCCGGGATCGGCCCAGCCGGAGCCGCCCCATTCGACCCGCGGGCTGATGGTCAGCAGCCGCTCCCGGATCAGCCGCACTCCCGTTGCCAGCTCGGCGGGGGAGATCGTCCCGGCATGCAGGTGGGAGACCAGGGAGAGCGCCGCGGCGTAGCGCATCCCGACCCGCACCCCGGCGGCGCGCGCCCGTCGGTTTACCGCCGTCACGGTGCCCAGCGGCTTGTCCTCGCTGACCACCGCGACCGGTTGCCGCTTCCAGCCGGGGTGCCGCCGCAGCAGCAGTTGCAGCGGCAGCGCGCCGACGTCAACACATGCCGTAGGGGGCATGGCAGGTGACCGCCAGCGACCGCCCGGGGCCCCGGCGGCGATCCTTGAGCACCCGGATGCCGCAATGAAAGGAGCCCGGGTGGCGCGTTGCGGTGCGAAAACCGCGCCCGCGGAGGGCCACCAGCGACCCGAGGGTGATCTCCGATTCGGGCGTGGTGAGGCACAGCAGAGCGGTATCGTGGCACCGTGCCAGGCGTGCCAGCCGACCCAGGATCGCCGCCGGAACGTCCAGGTGAGCGCCCAGCTCCAGCACGATGAGGCCGAAGGCGCCGCACCGGGTGAGGCGGTCGGCGACGCCCAGCACCGCCTCCGGGCCGGGCACGGTGATCACCGGCAGGGCGGCGAGATCGACCCCGCAGTGGGCGGCATCGGGCGGAAAGAAGGTGGCGCGGGAGGCGGTGACCCAGGCCACGGGCTCCGCGGCCTGTTGAAAGGAGCGGATCAGCGCGCAGGCCAGGGTCAGATGGACCCCGTGCGGGTCGGACGCCAGTTCGCACAGGCGTCCGGCAAGCTCCGCCGGGCGCCACAACCGCCCGGCACTACCGGTCCGAGTGGGGGTGGAACGGCGCTCCCATTCCATCAGCGCGGCTGCCGGCACCAGGGAACTCGTGGGTCCGGGGGATCTCGTCCGAAAAAGGCGTCCGGCGGGCGATGCTTCGGCATCGGTTTTCATCGTCTTCATTGTCACGGAGAAGTCACGGAGTGACCGTACAGACTCACTGGTCCAGCACCGGGATGCTGCCTTCCAGGTAGCGGCGCACCTCGATCACCTTGCCGAGGATTCGTACCCGCTCGGGGTCGGGCACGATCGGATCGAACGCCGGGTTGGCGGGATGCAGCTCGATGCGTCCGGCGCGCAGCTTGAGCCGCTTTACCGTGGCCTCATCCTCCACCAGGGCCACCACGATCTCGCCCGAAAGAGCACTCTCCTGGCGATGTACGATCACCACGTCGCCGGGCAGAATGGCGGCATCACGCATGCTTTCGCCGCGCACGCGCAGGGCGAATAACTCGTCGCGCGGCTTGGCCGACTGCACCGGTACGTAGCCGTCGGGGTCTTCGCTGGCAGTGGTGAGGGCCCCCGCCTGCACCCTTCCGAGGAGCGGCACCAGCACCGCGGGATACGGCGTGCTCCCGGCCGGCAGGCGGTAGCCGCGCGCCTTGCCCGGCTCCTTGTCCAACAGCCCGTCCCGCACCAGGGCCTCCAGGTAGTCGCGCGCCGACTGGACCGCGCGGAAGCCGAAATGGGCCTGCACCTCTCGGGTGGTTGGAGGCGCCCCGGACAGGATGCGGTCGCGTACGAACAGAAAGATGTGACGTTTCCGCTCCTGGGAGCGGTATCGTGAAGCACCGGTCATGGAACAGACTGTACAGACATCAGTCTGTTCATGTCAAGACACTTGTCTGTTTTCGAGTCGTTTCGGAGCCGTCGTCAGAATTACCGGCGGCGCAGGGTCTCCTTGACGGAGAAGATGAACAGCGCGGCCCCCGTAAAGCCGAACAGCCCCACCACCGGGCCGGCTACCGCCAGCGAGAGAATGCCGGCCACCGCCCCGATTAACGCCGGACCGCCGGCGGTGCCCACGTCGCCGATCAACCGCCACAGACCGATGAACTCGCCGGCTCCCCGCTTGGGGGCAAGATCGGTGCCCATGGTCATCAGGAACCCGCTGCCCAGCCCGTTGCCCGCGCCGGCCAGTATCCCGATCAGCAGCAGGCTCAGAAAACTGCCGGTAAGGGGCATCAGGGCCAGGCTCAGGGACATGACCGCTATCGAACTGGCTGCCGCCCAGCGCCGCCCGAGGCGGTCCATGACCACCCCGGTGGGATAGAACAGCAGCATGTCGGCGATTCCGGAAGCGCTCATGGCGAGTCCCACCTCCGCCACCGAAAGGCCGATCGATTCCCCCCACAGCGGGATGAACAGTTGCCGCCCGGCCCGGATCAGGTTGAGGGCGATGATGGCGGGACCGGCGCGCAGCAACATCGGCCAGTGGTCGCGTACGATCGCCACCGGGTGATACCAGCCGCCGGCTCGCGCCGGCGCCGGCGGCGGCCGCCGCGGCGTCCAGCGCAGCACCGCGGCGCCGGCCAGGATCATCAGGCAGGAGAGCGCCGCGAACGGTGCCCACAGGCCCAGCAGCTCGGCTACCGCGCCTCCCACCGCCGGACCGACGGCGAACGAACCGATCCGGTTCATGCCGCCCAGCGTGGCCAGCGCCCGCCCGCGCTGGTGCGCCGGCACCGTTTCGCGCGCTACCGCCATGCGCGTCACCATCCAGGTGCCGCGCCCGGCCCCGAGCAGCAGCGCGGCGGCGCCGAGCAGCAGCACGCTGCCGCCGAAGGCGGCCAGCAGGCCGGCGACTGCCAGGGCGCCGAGCACGGCAAGCGTCAGCGTACGCTGCGGCCAGCGGGCGGCCAGGACGCCGGCCGGGATGTCCGCGACGAGGGTGCCGACCGCCACCAGCGCGACGATGCCCGCGGCGCCGGCCACGCTGCCGCTCAGGCTCGTAGCCAGCCGCGGCAGGACGGGGAGGATCAACCCCCAGCCGACGGTGTACAGGAGTTCCGGGATAAACAGGGTCTGGAACAGGCGGCGGATGTGCGGCGCGGGCACGGGCGCATTATCGGCCCTCGGCGCCGTCGCGGAAAGCGTGCGGTGGATGTTTTTGGCCCGGGTGGATTTGCCCGATTCGGTCCGGTCGGCGTGCCGGCGGCGCTATCCCGCGGTGTCTCGCCGCCAGAGCAGCGTGCCGGGGTGGAACTGGCTCCAGGCGAACCAGAACGCCTCGTGGCTCGGCGCCTCCCGGTCGTCGATGAAGGCGCGGATGCCGCTGCCGTCGAGCGCGACCCGCACCCCGCCCAACTCCACCGCCGCGCCGGCCTGCAGGGCCAGCACGGCGTTGGCCACCGGAAACGCCACCGCCGTGCCGTCCGCGCCGAGCACGCCGAGCACACGCTCCTGCACCGGCAGCCGCTGGTCCACGTCGCCGACCGGGAAGATCGGACCGTTGTCGTCGCGCCCGCGCAACGGGTCGGTCGGATAGCGGTGGCCGGGAACGCCGCCGTCCTCGGCGACGATGGTGGTGTCGGGATGCGCCTCCTTCCAGGCGCCCCAGGTGGAGGTGACCACGGTGAGCTGGTTGAGGAACACGCCGGCCTCGTGCAGCGGCCCCGACAGGGCGCGCCCGGTAAAGGTGTCGACGGCGGAGGTGGTGACCAGGTCGTACATGAACTTGTTGGAGCGGGACAGCAGCCCGGAGGTGCGCAGCACCGGGTAGAATCCCTTGATGTCGTCGGTGTAGTACGCCTGCGCCGAGCCGCACAGGGTGCAGTAGGGCATGCCGAAGGTGCGTCCGCCCAGGGCGTCGTTGACCATCTCGTGCACTTCCATGATGTTCTTCGGATAGGCGCGCGCCTCGCCGTTGATCACCAGGCCGAACACCAGGGCCGAGTCGGGATACCAGCTCCCACCGGCGGCATCGGTAACCGGCGGATTGTCGAGTGCCGGGATGCAGCGGAAACAGCGCCGTCCGGGGCCGGCGTCGCTACGGTCGTCCATCAGCACGCCGCCCCACGCCACCAGCCGCCAGTCTATCGCCGAGTCTTCATCGGCAAAGAACGGCTCCCAGCGCGGTTCGATCAGCGTCATCAGGTCGCCCTTGAGCCGTCGGTAGCCGGGGAACGCCGGCAGATCCCACGCCATCAGGTGGTCGGGTATGGCGTTGTAGTCGCCGCGCGGCAGGGTTGCCCCGGTCAACTCCTCGAAGGTGGCGTTCAGGGTCTCCATCTCGCGTTGGCCGATGAAACGCAGCAGGTCTGCCACGAACCACAGGATGCGCGGATCGCCGCTCTCCTTGAGGCGTCCGAGCGCGTCGGCGTCGAGCCGGCGCTCCGAGATGCTGGTGATGATCGATTCGATGTCGGCGCGCGTCGCCGGGTCCAGATCGCCGTCCGGGTAGTCGGGCGGCGGACCGAACCTCTGCCCGAAAGCGCCGACCAGTTCTCCGCCGGAGGTGGCGGGCGCTGTCTCGGCGGCGGCCGGCAGGGCGGCGGCAAGCAGAACGGCCAGGAACGACGCCGGCAACCGGAGTCCGGTGTTGGTTCGCATCAATATATGATACCGCCGTTTGGCGCCGAGCGCCTCCCGGCACGGTGCGATGGGTGCGATGAGCAGGGCTCGCCATATGTGGCACTATGCCTGCATGCCGTCATCGCAAGGACCGTCCACGCCACGGCGGGCAGCCGAGCCGCTCGTGCACGCAAATGGCTCCGCGCCGGCGCCGCCGGCAGGCCGCCTGGCCGCGGTGCGCGAGTGGTTGCGCGCACAGGGCGAATTCGATGGTCTCCTGCTCGTCCGCCAGGAGAACCTGGAGGACTTCGACCTGCGCTACCTGACCGGGTTTACGGGATCCTCGGGTTTCGCGGTGGTCACCGCCGCCGACGCGCTGTTTCTGACCGACGTGCGCTACGTGGAGCAGGCGGCCCGGCAATGCCCGGGGTGGCGGATCGAGCGGCATGGCCGTCCGGCGACCACGGAGCTGGCGGCCGCGCTGGCCGGCGCCGGCTTGCGCCGGCTGGCGTTCGATCCGGCCGGTCTCACGGTGGCGCTGTGCGACGAGCTGCGCGCGGGGCTGCCGGGAGTGACCCTGCACTCCGCCGCCGGAGCGGTGACCGCGTTGCGCGAGCGCAAGGACGCGGCAGAGCTGGCCGCCATCGCCCGCGCCTGTGCGATCAGCGATGCCGCGTTCGCACAGCTTCTCCCCCTGATCCGTCCGGGCATCACGGAGCGTGAACTGGCGCGCCGGCTGGAGGAGCTGCTCTACCTGCGCGGCGCCGACGGCATCGCGTTCGCAGCGATCGCGGCGTCAGGTCCCAACTCCGCGCTGCCGCATGCGCTGCCGTCGGCGCGCGAGATTGCTCCCGGCGACTTCATCACCTTCGACTTCGGCGCCGCCGTGGCCGGCTACTGCGCCGACATGACCCGCACCGTGGTGATGGGCCCGGCGTCGCCGCGCCAGCGGCGCCTGTACGAGACGGTGCGCCGGGTGCAGTCGGCCGGCGTCGCCGCGCTGCGCGCCGGGGTGCGCTGCAGCGAGCTTGACGCCGCTGCAAAGAAGGGGATCGAGGACGCCGGCTACGGCGAGTACCCCACGCACAGCCTCGGCCACGGCGTCGGCCTGGCGATCCACGAAGCGCCGGCGATGCGGCCCGGCAGCGACGATGTCCTCGCTCCCGGTCACGTGGTGACGGTGGAGCCGGGCATCTACATTCCCGGATTCGGCGGCGTGCGGATCGAAGACACGGTCGTGATCGAAGCACATGCGCGGCGCGTGCTCACCACCACGACACGTCGGCTGACCGAGCTGCCGCTGCCGCGTTGACAAGTAGCGAGTTGCATGGGCGTGTTGGTCGCGGCACGGTGCTGGTTTCGCTCGGTGCAGGTTGCGTGGCATGCGGCGCCGCATGCGACGATCAGCGGTGATCAGGTCATTCGGTTCGGAGGTGCTTCGCCGCGCAGCCAGGCGGCGATGGCGGCGGCCGCCATGCGCGCTCCCGTGCGGGCGCTGCCGCGGGAGGCGCCGGCGATGTGCGGGGTAAGGGTGACGGTGGGCAGCGCCAGCAGCGGATGGCCGGCGGGCAGCGGTTCCTCCGGAAACACGTCGATGGCGGCGCCGGCGATGCGGCCGGCCGCCAGCGCCCGCGCCAGGGCGTCGTAGTCGAGCAGCGGGCTGCGCGCGGTCTGGATCAGGTACGCGCCGCGGCGCATCAGTGCCAGTTCCGGTGCGCCGATGAGCGGGGCGGCTCCCGGGCGGTGGCGGGCGTGCAGGCTCACCACGTCGGCGTTCGCCAACAGCTCTTCGAGGGAGCACCGCTGCGCTCCCGCGGCGGCGAATACCTCGGGCGGCACGTAGGGGTCGCAGGCCAGCACCCGTGCACCGAACGCGGTCAGCAGGGGTGCCAGCACGCGTCCGACGTGGCCCATACCCAACAGGCCGACGGCGAGGAACGCGAGATCCTCGCCCACCGTGTCGTAACGATACAGGTCGGCGCGCCAGTGCGCCGCCGCGGTCAGGTCGCGGTGCCCGCGGGCAAGGCCCTTGGTGACGTCGATGATCATCGCCACCGTGAACTCCGCCACCGCCCGCGCGTTGCGCCCCGGGGCGTTGCACACCACCACGCCGCGCCGCTTCGCTTCTTCAAGGTTCACGTTCACCGCGCCGCTGCGAGCGCACGCCACCAGCCGCAATTCCGGCGCCGCCGCCAGCACCTGCGCGCCGAGGGCGGCCATGTGCACCGCCGCCAGCTCCGCCTCGCGCAGCACGGCGCCGACGCGACCGGCGTCGCCGGTGTATTCGCGGATCTCGTCGTCGTGGGTCATCGGCACGTCGGGCCACTCGTGCTCGTCGGTCACGAAGCGCAACTCGCCCGCGCGGCTGCCGGCGGCCTGCTCGATGGCACGTTGCAGGAGGGCGGAACGCACGAAGCGGTCGCCGATCACCGCTATGGTGGTCTGCGTCACGGGCCGCTCGCCTCGTTACCGACTCGCGACCTGCGCCCGGCGGTGGCGCCGCGTCGACCGCTCCCCGTTCACGATGCCGGGGCGTCGGTCACGTCGCGCACCCAGGCGAGCGCCGCCATGGCCGCGGACCAGCCGATGGACGACACCGCGAGCAGCGGCACCTGCAGCAGCGCGGCCGCCGGGACGCCCTCGCGCAGGGCGCGCCGCGCGTGGGAGTGGACCGCGCCCGGCGAGCGTGCGCCCACCGCCAGGGCCAGCTTGACCAGCCGCTGCGAGCGGGCATCGAGAGGACCGGCCGCCGCTGCCGCATCGCCGAGCATCCGGTACGCCTGCCACACGTCCGGGTAGTCGGCGATCACCCTGTCCAGGAAACCGGGCAACCGTTCCTGTCCTTGCGGCTGCGCGTCGCCGCCGCTCAACTCCGACCGGTCCTGATTCACGATCTCCTCCTTTCACGGTATGCTCGATGGTGACGGAGCGACCGCCCTCATGTCGAGGGTGGGAACAAACGGATCAGGAGCGTTGAAAGCGTGCATGGTGCTTGTTTCTTCACCGGAATCACGATCAACTCACACGTCAGCCTGATCGAAGGGGTGGATTGAACATGTCCGGACGACTGACAGCGGCGGCGGCGGTGGGGGCGTTGCTGGTAACGGCGGCGCACACCGCGGCAGCCGACGAGAGTGGAACCTTCTTCATGCTCAGGAGCTACGAGCATTCGTACATCACTGTCGAACATGCCGACGAATCGTACACCGGCGGCATATTGCTCGGCACGCAAACGATCCTCGACAGCAGCGGGGGCCCGTTCGTCGATGGCATGAACAGCACGTCGGACTGCCTGGTGTTTTCGCGCGACTCGGATGCCGGCATTGCCCTGGAGGCGCCGTGCGTGAACACCGACGGCGACGGCGACGTGCTGTATTCGACGGCGCTTCGGGAGCAGGGTACCGTTGTCACCGGCGGCGGCGGCGCGGGCCGCTGGGAGCTCCGCGGCGGCACCGGAAAGTATCAAGGCATCACCGGAATCTGCGAATACGACACGGAGTACCTGCCGGGCAACAGGGTGGTGACCGCCGGCGAGTGTACCTGGAGCAAGTCGTAGCCGAGGTCCTGCTCCAACAACCATAGCAACCTGCCGGCGCGGCTCCTGCAGGACGACGCGATCCTGGACATCGGCTGTGGTCGTTTGCCCCTGACCGCGATGCCGGGGTAGCCTGTGGGCACCCTGGGATGGGAGCGCAATGAGTACCGAGCAGCAGCCGCACAAGATTCTCGTGGTCGACGACGAGCCGGACGTCGAGCCGCTGATAAGGCAACGCATGCGGCGCGATGTCCGGGCCGGCCGCTACCAATTCGTGTTCGCCCACGACGGCGTGGAAGCCCTGGAGATGCTCCGGGAGCACAGCGATATCGACATGGTGCTGTCCGACATCAACATGCCGAAGATGGACGGCCTCACCCTGCTCGCGCAGATTCCGCAGGTCGATCCGAACCTGCGCTGCGTCATCGTCTCCGCGTATGGCGACATGGACAATATCCGCACGGCCATGAATCGCGGCGCGTTCGACTTCGTCACCAAGCCGCTCGACTTCGAGGATCTCAAGGTCACCATCGAACGCACGCTGCGCCGGGTCGCAGAGTGGCGGGAGGCGCTGGAGTCGCGTGACCGGCTCGTGGTGCTGCAGAACGAGTTGGATCTGGCCAGCAAGATGCAGCAGTCGATCCTGCCGACGCGGTTCCCCGGTGGCACGGACTTCCGGATCCACGGCCAGATGGAACCGGCGCGCGCCGTGGGCGGCGACTTCTTCGACATCATGAAGCTCGACAATGGGCTCGTCGGCGTGGCGATTGCCGACGTGTCGGACAAGGGCGTGCCCGCATCCCTGTTCATGATGTCCTCTCGCACCCTGTTGAAGGGGGCTGCCGTCGGGCGCGGGGCACCCGGCGAGGTGTTGCAGGAGGTCAACAACCTGCTCACCGAGGACAACCAGGGATTGATGTTCGTCACCGTGCTGTATGCGACCTTTGATCCGGTGACGGGGGCGTTCACCTATGCCAATGGCGGACACAACTCGCCGTTGCTGGTGCGCGCGGACGGCAGCTCCGAGTTGCTCCCGCTCACCGGCGGAGTGGCCCTCGGGGTGATGCCCGACTATCCCTACGCACAGTCCACCATGACGCTCGGGCCGGGCGAGAAGCTGGTCATGTATACCGACGGCGTGACCGAGGCGATGAACGTCGCCCAGGAGGAATTCGGCGTGGAGCGTCTGCGGGCGATCTTCGCCGGCGGCGCACCGGAGGGCAGCAGGGCGACCAGCCAGGCGGTTTTCGACGCCGTGCACGCATTCGCCGGAGATACCGCGCAGTCGGACGACGTCACCTGCCTGGTGCTCTCGCGCGGCGAGTTCGATACGTGAACGCCAGCAGCCCGTGGTGGAACCGGGCGTCACACCGAGCGTGGCGTTCGAATGCAGCCGGTGCTTCGCCGCCGGCTGCCTTGCCGGTGCCGCCCGCGATCCAGGGAAGCCGGTGAGGCGCCGGCGTCGCGCGAACCGGGCGGCTGTTGTGTCCCTCGCCGGCGCCGTGCTGCTTGCCGGGCCGCTGTCCTGCAGCCGTGACGACTCCACCGTACCTGCGCCGCGCGCTTCGGCTGACGACCAGGCGAGCCCGTCCGCCGCCGCCGCGGCGACTCACGCGCAGGTGCCCGGGGTGTCCGAAGCGCGCATCCTGTTCGGACAGTCGGCTGCCTTCAGCGGGCCGGCGCGGGAGCTGGGCCGGAACATGCGGCTGGGCATCGAGGCGGCGTTCCACGAGGCCAACGGGGGCGGCGGCGTCCACGGCCGCCGGCTGGAGCTGGTTTCGCTGGACGACGCCTACGAGCCGGAAGCGGCGATCGCCAACACCTTCCGGCTCATCGAGCAGGAACAGGTGTTCGCGCTGATCGGAGCCGTCGGCACGCCCACCTCGCGTTCCGCCACGCCGGTCGCCGCCGAGGCGGGAGTGCCGTATATTGCCCCGTTCACCGGCGCCGAGTTCCTGCGCGACTCCGCGTGGGACAACGTGCTCAACCTGCGCGCCTCCTATTACCAGGAGACCGAGGAGATGGTCGCCCGGTTGACCGAGGATCTGGGCGCGACCCGCATCGCGGTGCTCTACCAGGACGACTCGTTCGGCCGCGCCGGCTACCGCGGCGTGCGGCTGGCGCTCGACCGGCGCGCCATGGAGCCGGTGTCGATCGGGCTCTACCCACGCAACACCACGGCGGTGAAGACCGCCCTGCTCGACCTGCGGCGCGGCGAGCCGGAGGCGGTGATCATGATCGGCGCCTACCAGCCGGTGGCGGCGCTGATCAGGTGGGCTCGGCACGTGGGGATGGATGCGACCTTCCTCACCGTGTCCTTCGTCGGCAGCAACGCGCTGGCCGAGGAACTCGGAGCAGCCGGCGAGGGCGTGTACGTAACCCAGGTGGTGCCGTTTCCCAGCGACGACTCGCGGCCGGTGGTCGGCTCCTACCGGCGCGCCCTGGCGGCGTACGACGCGGATGCGGAGCCCGGATTCGTGTCCTTCGAGGGCTACCTGGCCGGCAGGCTTGCCGTGGCGGGAGTAGCGGCCTGCGGGGAGCAGGTCACGCGCGAGTGCTTCCTCCGTGCCCTGCGGGGCAGCGACGGGATTGACATAGACGGTTTCCGGCTCCGCTACGGCGACGCTGACAACCAGGGCTCCGACGCGGTGTTCCTGACCCGGATCGGCGCCGATGGCCGGTACCACCCGGCCGCCACCCTGCAGGCCGGCGCCGCGCCGGGCCGGTAGCGGCCCGTGGCGCAACCGCGGCCGCTTGCGTGCGGCGATGCATCCCGGCTGGCAGCGTTGCTCCCCGCTCACCTGTGGCCGACATGCTCGTTCGCCGCGCCTTGCCGGCCGGGCGCCGCGCCGCGCTCGAGGTGGCGCCGGGTTCCACCACCGGCTGAGAAGTGGCGACGCGTGGCCGGGAGCGGGTGCGGATGATAGAGCGCCTGCGGCGCCTGCTGCACTATCCGTCACGACTCTCCGGGCAGTTTTCGCTGGGTATCGGTGCCGCGGTGGCGCTGACCGTGGCGGCGAGCCTGGTAGCCTGGTTCTTCTTCGACCGCGTGGCCGGCCTGCAGCGGCGCGTCAATGAAGGCAGCGTTCCGGAGATGGTGGCCGCGTTCGGGGTGGCCCGGTATGCCAGCAGCCTGGTGGCGGCCGCGCCGCGTCTGACCACGGCGCCGACGCCCGCGGAATTCACCGCCGCTTCCGCCCGTATCACCGACACGCACGACGCGCTGGCCGAGGAGCTGGACGCGCTGCAGCAGGCCGGCACCGACGCCGACGCCGCCACCATCGAGCGCGTGCGTGCCCACTCCGCTACGCTGCTGGCCAACATCAAGGCGATCGAGGCCGGCATGACCGAGCTGTTTCCGCTGCACGAGCGCAGCGCCGGGCTGCGGTCCGAGTTGGCCGCGCTGCGCAGCCGCATGGAGGAACTGGTGATTCCCGCCATCGACGACCAGTTGTTCTACACCATCACCGGCTACCACACCCTCGGCGCTCCCCCGGCGGCGCGCGCCGAGCACCTGTCGGAGCGCGAACTGGGCCGCTACCGGCGGCTCGCCGACCTGCAGGCCGATGGCAACATCGCCGCCCAGCTCCTGGCGAGCGCGTTCAACCTGCAGGACGCCTCGTCGATCGAGCCGTTGCGCGAGCGGTTCGAGTCGGCGGCGGGGCGCATCGAGCGCAGCCTGGCGGCGTTGGAGGCGTCGCCGCTGCGGAGCGAGGTGGTGCCGATCTTCGCCCGCCTGCTGGCGCTGGGCCTCGACGGCGAGAGCGGCTTCGACCTGCGCACGCGCGAGTTGCGTCTTGGCGAGCGGCAGCGCGACCTGCTGGCGCGCAACCGCGACCTGGCGGTGGAGCTGGTGGCCGCGGTGGACGAGCTGGTCGACACCGCGCACGTCCAGACCAGGGCGGCGACGCAAGCCTCCACGCAGGCGATCCTGACCGCGCGTACGCTGCTGCTCGTGATCAGCGGCGTCAGCCTGGTTGGCGCGGTGCTGATCGCCTGGCTGTTCATCGGGCGGGTGCTGCTGCACCGTCTGGGCATGCTGTCGGACTGGATGCGGCGCATGGCCGGCGGCGACCTGGAGGCGCGGGTGGAGATCGGCGGGCGCGACGAAGTGGCCGACATGGCCGCGGCGCTGGAGGTGTTCCGCCGCCACGCCCTGGAGGTGCAGCGCCTGAACCTGGTGGAGCGGCTGGCGGAGGAGCTGAAGGGCAAGAACGAGCAGCTCGAGACGGCGCTGGAGGATCTGGGCCGCGCGCAGGACCAGATCGTGATGCGCGAGAAGCTGGCCGCCCTCGGTGAGCTGACCGCCGGCGTCGCGCACGAGATCCGCAACCCCCTGAACTTCGTCAAGAACTTCTCGGAGGCCTCGGAAGAGCTGCTCGACGAACTCAAGGAAGTGCTGGCGGAGGGCGGCGACAAGCTGGACGAGGAGCAGCGCTCGCTGCTGGCCGAGATCACCGGCGACCTGGTCGACAACCTGGGCCGCATCCGCTCGCACGGCGACCGCGCCAACCGCATCGTGCACGACATGCTGATGCTGGGGCGTCACTCCGCCGAGGTGCTTAAAGTCGAGATCAACGATCTCCTGGAGGAGTACGCGCGGCTCGCCTACCACAGCGCGCGCGCCACCGACCCCGAGTTCCAGCTCGACCTGCAGTACGACCTGGATGCGGGGCTGGGGGAGATGGAGGTGATCCCGCAAGACCTCGGCCGGGTGTTCCTGAACATGGTGGCAAACGCCTGCGACGCCACCGACGACAAGCGCCGCGCAGGGGCCGCCGGCAACGGCGGCGGTTCCTACCAGCCGACCCTGCACATCTCCAGCCGGCGCACCGCCGACAGCGCCGTGATCCGCATCAAGGACAACGCCGACGGCATGCCGCCGGAGATCGTGGCCAAGATCTTCACGCCGTTCTTCACCACCAAGCCGGCCGGCAAGGGCACCGGCCTCGGCCTGGCGATGTCCGCCGACATCGTGCGCGAACATGGTGGTACGATTCAGGTCAACACCGAGCCCGGCCAGTTCACGGAGATGGTGATCGAACTGCCGCTGCAGCCGCCCGCCCGGCTGGGCGCCGAAGAGCACGCATAAAGGAGAGGGTAATGGCAAACAGCGAGCAGGAGAGACGCATTGCGCGGGTCATCGAGGAGTACGACCTCCAGGGCTGGCATCGCAGCGGCACGGAGGTGGACGCCGCCTCGGCGCGCTGGCTGGCCGACAGGGTCGCCGGCTGCGGCCTGGAACCGACTCTGGAGCGCGTTCCCTTCGACCGCTTCGACCCCGGCCCCGCCTACGTGCAGACCGGCGGCCGCCGGGTCGCCGGCGTGCCCCTGTTCGACGGCGGCCTGACCGGGCCGGAGGGCGTTTCGGGCTCATTGGGCGCCCTTGGTTCCGGCTCGGCCATCGGCATGACGGAGACCGGCGCCGAGCCGATGGCTCGCTACCGCGATGCGCGCCGCGCGAGCGCACACGACGCCATCGTCGCCGTTACCCCCGCCGGGCCGGGCGTCTCCCTGATGAACGCCGTTCACTTCTTTGAGCCGTTCGGGCCGCCAGTCCTGCAGGTGGGCAGCGAGGCTCGCGTGCACCTTGCAGAGCAGGCCCGCCGCGGCGCCGGCGCTCGAGTGGTCGTCTCGGCATCGCGTCAGCCCGCCGAGACCTGCAACGTAACGGCCGCGATAGCCGGCCGAGACCCAGGTCTCGCCCCGGTCGTCGTAATGACGCCGCGCAGCGGCTGGTGGCACTGTGCCGGCGAGCGGGGCGGCGGCATCGCCTGCTGGCTGGAGGTGATGCGCGCCATGGCCGGGACCGGCCCGGCCCGCGACGTGCTGTTCGTGTCGACGACCGGACACGAGATAGGGCTGCCGGGCATCGAGGATTTCCTGAAGGAACGCCCGGCCGTCCTCACCGGTGCACGACTGTGGGTCCACTTCGGGGCCAACATAGGCGCCACACCGCACGTTGGGCCGCTCTACGCCGCCACCGGCGACAAGCTGAGGGAGGCGGCCCGGGAGGCCCTCGTCGCGGCCGGTGCCGGGTCTGCCGAACCCTCGGACGCGATGGTGGGCGCGGAGTCCAGCCTCATAGCGGCCAGGGGCGCCCGCTGCGTGGCGATGGTGGGAGGCCGCTACGACCTGTTCCACCGCGAGGCCGACCGCTGGCCCGCTTCCATCGACCCCGAGGCCATTGCCCAATGCGCCAACGGCTTCGCGCGCATCGCCATGGACGCCGCACCCGAGTAACGGCGACCATGCACCAACCCGGCTTCCGTCCCCTGCGGGCCGGTTGGACCTCGAGTTGGACCAGGAGGAACTTGCTCGGTTGCGCCGCCAGCCGTGATCCTGGTCGATAGCTCCGCGTGGATCGAGTACTACCGCCGGGGCGGGAGGAGGAGGTCAGGGTGGGTGACGGCTCGCTGCGGCCCGTTGCGCTAGTAGCTGGGCGGGGTGGCGGACGGGGTGAGCTGCAGTTCGTGCGTCCAGCAGGAGCGGTCCTGGGTGTGCAGGTAGTAGAATGCCTCGGCGATCTTGACCGGGTTGATTACGGTCTCGGGCCGCTGCTGCGCGGCCGGCAGGGCGCGGGTGCCGGGCGAGTCGATCAGGCCGTCGATCACGACGTTGGCCACGTGCACGCCGTGCTCGGAGTATTCCTCGGTGAGCACCTGGGCGAGGTTGCGCATCATCACCCGCGGGTAGTAGAGCGACTGGCCGGTGAGCCGCTTGCGCCCGCGCAGCGACGACGCGTTGTTGGTCAGCAGGAACGACCCGGAGCCGCGCTCGCGCATGGTCGGCAGCACCTCCTTGGCGACCAGGAACGGGCCGCGGCTGGCCAGGTGCTGGGCGGTCTCGAACATCTCGGTGGGGATGTACTCCAGCAGTTCCTGGCCGGGCGGCAGCTCGCGGCCTTCGATGTAGCCGGCGTTGTACACCACCACGTCCGGCTCGCCGGCCTCGCGGCGGATGGCGGCGAACGCGCGCGCGATCGACCCCTCCGAAACCAGGTCCAACTCCACGATCATCGACTTGCCGCCCTGGGCGTTGATCGCCGCCTCCAGCGCGGCCGCGTTGGCCGCGCGCCGCGTGGTGAGCACCGTGAGATAGCCCTCGGCGGCGAACTTCTGCGCCACCGCGCCGCCCACGCCCCAGCGCACGCCGACCGGCAGGCCGCTGTCGTCCAGCGTGCAGCCGTGCACCAGCAGGGTGTTGCGCCCATCCGCCTGCCACTTGGAGGTGGCCCCGATCACCACCGCGATGTTTCCCGCGTTGCCGTTCATGTTCGCAGCCATCTTAGCCGCACACGACCGTAGCGGCCATACCGGCACGCGCCCGGCACGCGCGATATCCTTGACACTGCTCACGACGTGTGGCACGACGGGAACCATGCAGACAACGACCATCGGCACCGATTCCGCTGCCGCGGTCCTGGAGGCGGCCAAGGCGCACCTGGACGAGCACGGCTATTGCATCGTAGAAAACGCCATCAGCAGGGCCGAGGCTGATGCGTTGCGCACGCGCCTGACGGAGCAGGCGGAGGCGGAGGCGCAGATCGGCCTCGAGCGCGTCCTCGGCGACCGGAAGCAGCTCGTCGGTTTTCTGCTCAACAAGGGACAGGGGTTTCGCGACCTGCTGTTCCACCCGGTGATGCGCAACATTGTCGAGCATGTGGTCGGACCGCGCCACCTGCTGTCCTCCTACAACGGCCACCTCGCCCTGCCGGGGGGCACCACCCGGTTCCACACCGACCAGTGGTGGATGCCGCCGCCCACCAACGCCGCCCGCCAGACCCTGCTGCGCCCCGGCGACATGGACCGTGACGACACGCGCGGCCACCACCGCACCGGCGAGGAGGGCATGCGCCCGGCCGCCATCTCGCCGGCGTGCGTGTGCAACATCATGTGGACCATCGACGACTTCACGGCCGAGAACGGCGCCACCATCGTGGTGCCGGGCAGCCACCTGTGCGGCCGCGAACCCGACCACGAACTGGACGAGGACGCCGGATGGGTGGCCGCGGAGGCCCCGCCGGGCAGCTTCATCGCGCTCGACGGGCGGGTGTGGCACTCCACCGGCGAGAACCACACCGACCGGCCGCGCATCGGCCTGACCACCAACTTCTGCGCCTGGCAGTTCCGCCAGCAGGAGAACCTGGTGATGGGCGTCTCCGACGAGGTGCTCGCCGACGCCACGCCCGAACTGCGCGACCTGATCGGCTTCCGCCCCGACTCCGGCTACGGCGGCATCGAGAGCCGCGAGCGCATCGCGCGCGGCGAATACGCACTCGGCGAACTCAAGCCTGGATAACGAGATCGAAGCAAGGGCAGGAACTTGACCGCGGCGGACAGGTCTGCCGTCGTCTGGGAACGCTGGAGGATTCAATTGAGTACCGCATCCCATCTCATGGAACAAGATCAGCTTGGCCGCGAACTGCGGCGGTTGTTCGGGCCGCGGGCGCGCAGCGAGGGACCGCTGACCGCCAGCGGCGCCGGGCGGCGCCTGGTGGGCATCGACCTGCGGCAGCCGCTCGCGCCGGAGCAGGTGTCGCTGCTGGTCGATGCGCTGAGCCAGTTCCGCATCGTGTGCCTGCCCGGGCAGGACCTCGCGTCGTTTTCGCTGGCCGACTTCGAGCGCTTCGCCAACCACTGGGGCGCGCCGGTGCCGCATCCGAGCAACTTCCTGCGCGGCGGCAAGTCGGCGCAGTCGGACGGCGCCACGGACGGCGAGATCGAGGTGATTCCGTTCGCGCAGCGCAAGGCGGCAAAGGTGAACGCGGCGTTCCCGGGCCAACTCCAGTGCCTGCCGCACGAGTCGCCGGCGGTCCTGGTGGTGGCCAACTTCGAGGGCAACGGCGCCGCGCGGCGAGGCGAGGTCGCCACCGGCATGGGCGGCTCCTGGCACACCGACATCGAGTACGAACCGCTGCCGATCTACGTGTCGATGTTTCTCGCCCACCACATGCCGGTGCGGCGCGACGCGCCGGGCGGCACCTGGGTGGAGCCGCTGGATCTGTCCGGCGAGCCCGATCCGAGCCCCTACTTCGGGGGCTCCGACGCCGAGCTGATCCGGCTGCGCAAGACGCTCCCCCTGAATGGCGAGACCGCGTTCGCGGACGCCGCCGGCGCGTTCGCGGCGCTGCCGCCGGAGCGGCAGGCGCTGCTGGAGCGCACCCGGGTACGGCGCCGGCTGAACGAAGGCGACGCGGGCTGGCTGGCGCCGCTGGTGCGCACCAACCCGCGCTCCGGCATCAAGGCGCTGCACAGCCCGGTATGGGCTTCGCGGCCCGGCGTGCGCCCGGCGATCGAGGTCGACGGCATGTCGAGCGAGCAGTCGCGCGCATTTCTCGACGAGTTGGAGGCGCACGTGCTGCAGCCGCGGTTCCGCTACGACCACCTGCACGCGCCGGGTGACGTGACGCTGTGGGACAACTACATGACCCTGCACAACACGCCGCTGGTCAAGCACAACATCGACTCGATCGACGACGCGCGCCTGCTCTACCGCCTGAGTTGCAAGGGCGAACCGGCGCTCACGCTGCCGCGCAATGATCCGCCGGAGTGGATTGCAGCCCACATCAACGCCGGCTACACCACTCCGCCCGCGATCATCGCCGCGACCTGAGCCACGCCTCGGGCCAAGGCGGGCGACCGGCCGCATGCAGCCGGTGTTTGGCCACGGGCTGCTATCGGCGGTGGAGGGCGATTCCCCAGGGATCGACGAGACCGCTGCTCACCACGTCCTCGACGTTGGTGCCGTCCAGGTTGGCGCGCCCGATCTTGTCCGTACCCCAGTCGGTCCAATACAGCTTGCCCGCTTCGGCATCGAGCGCGAGGCTCTGCGGATTGGCGAGGCCGGACGTCACCAGGTCGCGGACGCCCGTGCCGTCCAGGTTGGCGCGTCCGATCTTGTCGGTGCGCCGGTCGGTCCAGTAGATGCGGCCGCCGCCGACCACGATACCCTGCGGATTCACCAGGCCGTCGGCCGCGGTCACCAGCACCCGGATGTCGCTGCCGTCCAGGTTGGCGGACTGGATCGTAACCGTTCCCTGGTCGGTCCAGTACAGCCGCTGCGCGCCGGCATCCACGGCGATCCCCTGCGGACTGACCAGGCCGTCCGCCACGGTCAGCAGGTCTTCCACGCCGGTGCCGTCGAGGTTGGCGCGCTGGATCTTGGCTTCGTCCCGGGGATCACCGCGGTTGGGGGCGGTCCAGTAGATCTTCCCGCCGGCCACGTCGAGCGCGATCGCCAGGGCGCCGCGCATGCCTTTCAGGACCAGCACTTCGCCGCCGGAGCCGTCCAGGTTGAAGCGCCGAATCTCGTTCGGCTTCGATTCGTTCGGGTACGCGTCCACCGCGTAAATCGCGCCGCCGCTGCCGTCCACCGCGATGCCGCGCGGATCCAGGATCCCCATCGCCACCAGCAGCTCCACGCCGCTGCCGTCCAGGTTGGCGCGCTGGATTCCCTTCAGCAGGTCTGTCCAGTACATCTTGCCGGCGGCGGTGTCCAACGCGACTTCGTAGGGAGCACCCGCGTCGTCGGTGACATCCTCGTGGCCGGAGCCATCGAGGTTGGCGCGCTGGATTCTGCCGAGCGCGAGCTCGGTCCAATACATCTTGCCGGCGACGACGTCCAGCGCCACGCTATTGCGGCGGGAGGAGGTCAGTCCGGAAGTAGCCGGGGTCACCAGGTCCTCGATTTCACTGCCGTCCAGGTTGGCGCGCTGGATCTTGCCCGTTGCCCGATCGGTCCAGTACATCTTGCCGCCGGCGACGTCGAGCGCCAGGCCGCGCGGGCTCCGCAGGCCGGCGACCACCAAGTCTTCCACGTGCGAGCCGTCGAGGTCGGCGCGCTGAATCTTCTCGGTGCCGGCATCGGTCCAGTAGACCTTTCCGCCGGCCACGTCCAGGGCGATACCGTAGGGGTTGTCCAGGGTAGTGATGACCAGGTCTTCGACCGCCGAGCCGTCCAGGCCGGCGCGCCGGATCGTGTTCGCTCCGTAGTCGGTCCAGTAGATTTTGCCGCCGGCGGCGTCCACGGCGATGCCGTTCGGGCGGGCGGTGCGCACCAGGGTCTCGACGCCGGAGCCGTCCAGGTTGGCGCGTTGAATCCCCACCTCCCAGTCGGTCCAGTAGATCTTGCCGCCGGCCACGGCGACCGCGATCCCGTACGGTTCGATCAAACCCTGTGGCAGGAGGTCCTCGACGTGGGAACCGTCCAGGCGCGCGCGCTGGATCGTATTCGTTCCGGCGTCGGTCCAGTAGATATGCGCATTGGCCGGCGCCGGCGGCGCGGGGGCGGAGGTCATTCCGCCACAGCCGGCCAGCAGGCCTAGTACGGGAACGATGAGCAACACTCCACGGTGATGCCCGAACAACTTGTTCATGAATGTAGCATCGGCATGACCAGCCCGTGGCGAAACACCGGCTGCATCCGAGCGGCTACCCGCCGACGGGCGGATCAGTTCAAGCTCAGGCCAGCCAGGTGGTGAGCGTGGCGGCTGGCTTGCGCTTCGAGACCGGTACGCGCTCGGGGAAGCCGACGTACAGCAGGCCCACCACCCGTTCACGCGCGGGATCCACGCCCAGCACCGACAGCGCTTCGGCATCCTCGATCAAGCTGCTGGTGCTCCACTGCATGCCGATGCCGTCCTCCCAGGCCGCGAGCATGATGTTCTGCATGGCGCAGCAGGTGGCGGCGTAGTCCTCGCGGTCGAGAAAGGGGTCGCCCGACACGGCGCACGTCACCGCCATCACCGACGGCTTGCCCATGAGCTTCTTGACGGCCTTGCGGCCGATCTCGCGCAGCGCCTCAGGCTCGATGTCCACCTTGACGTCGTCCTGCTTGATGCGCGCGTAGACTCGGCAGAGCCGGTCCTTGGCCTCCGGCCCCACCACGATGAAGCGCCACGGCTCGGTGAGCTTGTGGTTGGGCGCCCAGACGGCCGCCTGCAGTGCGCGCTCGAGCCGTGCGCGCGGCACGGCCGTGGGCTGGAAATCGAATATCGAACGCCGTTCGGCGATGGTTTGGAGTACCGACATCTGAGCCGCAATGCTATCGTTGCCGGTGAAATCCCGTCAACACACCAACGAGAGGATCCCGACATGTACGACGAGTTGCACCGCCCGCAGTTCCACTTCAGCCCGCGCCACTCGTGGATGAACGACCCCAACGGGCTGGTCTGGTACCGCGGCGAATACCACCTGTTCTTTCAGCACACGCCGGGGTTCATGAACCACGGCGCCAACTCCTGGGGGCACGCGGTGAGCACCGACCTGGTGCATTGGCGGGAACTGGACACCGCCATCGCCCCGGACGAGTACGGCTACGTCTGGTCCGGCTCCGCCGTGGTCGACACCGGCGACAGCGCCGGATTCGCCGCCGCCGGCGAGCAGGCCCTGGTGGCGGTCTATACCACCGGCGGCTTCGGCGCACCGCGGCCCAACCAGCCGGGCGCCAACGCGTGCGTGCAGGCGATCGCCTACAGCACCGACCGCGGGCGCACCTTCCGGCGCTACGCCGGCAACCCGGTGCTCGGCCATCTGCGCGCGGAAAACCGCGACCCCAAGGTGATCCGGCACGCACCCACCGGCCAGTGGATCATGGCGCTGTTCCTGGACGGCAACGACTTTACCCTGTACGGCTCGCCCGACCTGAAGCGGTGGAGCCACCTGTGCGACCTGGAGGTGGCGGACACCGGCGAGTGCCCGGACCTGTTCGAGCTGCCGGTGGACGGCAACCCGGATGACACCCGCTGGGTGTTCTGGGGCGCGGCCGGCGTCTACCGCCTAGGCCGCTTCGACGGCACCACCTTTACCCCCGAGACGCCGGCCTTGCGCTGCGAGCTCGGTCCGAACGGCTACGCCGCGCAGACCTGGAGCGACGTGCCGCCGGAGGACGGCCGCCGCATCCAGATCTCCTGGCTGCGCGGGGGGCACTTCCCGGCCATGCCGTTCAACGGCCAGATGTCGTTTCCGGTCGAGCTGACCCTGCGCTCCACGCCGGAGGGCGTGCGGCTGTGCCGGCAGCCGGTGCGGGAGCTGGAACTGCTGCACCGGCGCACGCTGCGCTGGCGGGACCATCTCCTCAGTTCCGGCCCGAACCGGCACGACCTGTACCACGTCCACGGCCCCGGCTGGCGGAGCCGCCTCGCCACCGACTACCGCAACCTGGCGCCCGACACCACTTGGGACCTGTTCCACGTCGAGGCGGTGGTCGACCCTGCCGACGCAGCCGCGTTCGGGATCATCATCCAGGGCCACGACCTGCGCTACGACGTCGCCGGCGCGCGCTTCACCTGGCTCGGCCAAACGATCCCGGCCCCGCGCGACGGCGATGGACACCTGCGCCTGCAACTCCTGGTGGACCGCACCTCGCTGGAGTTGTTCGCCGCCGGCGGCCTCACCTCGGCATCGTTCTGCTACCTGCCGGCCGCCTGCGACATGCCTCTGGAACTGTACGCCGAGGGAGGCAACGTACGCTTGGTCTCGCTGGCGGTTCACGAGCTGGACTCCGTCTGGCCGCCGGCGGCCGGAACCGGCAATTGAACGCGCCGAAGCAACCGCTTGCCGGCCAGGTTACCGTGGTCGCCGGCGCCACGCGCGGCGCCGGCCGCGGCATTGCCCGCATGCTGGGGGCGGCGGGGGCGACCGTCTACTGCACGGGCCGCAGCGTGACGGGGCACCCCGCCACCGCCGGGCGCACCGAGACGATCGACGAGACGGCGGCAATGGTCACGGCGGAGGGTGGCCGGGGCATCGCGGTGCGGACCGACCACACCGTGGAGCCGGAGGTCGAGCGCCTGTTCGGGCGGATTGGCGCCGAGCAGGGCCGGCTCGACGTGCTGGTCAACGACATCTGGGGCGGCGACGAGCTCACCGAGTGGGGATTGCCGTTCTGGGAGCTGTCCACGGCCAAGGGGCTGGAGATGCTGGAGCGCGCCGTGCACAGCCACCTCATCACCAGCCGCCACGGAGCGCCGCTGATGATCGAGCGCAACGCCGGCCTCATCGTGGAGGTGACCGACGGCGACACGCTCGGCTACCGCGGCAACCTGTTCTACGACCTCGCCAAGACCGCGGTGATCCGGCTCGCCTGTGCGATGGCCGCGGACCTGCACGCGCACCGCGTAACGGCGCTGGCGATCACGCCCGGGTTTCTGCGCTCCGAGGCGGTGCTCGACCGGTTCGGCGTCACCGAGGCGAACTGGCGGGACGGCATCCAGGAGGATCCCTACTTCGCCGAGTCGGAGACGCCCTGTTACGTCGGCCGCGCCGTGGCGGCGCTCGCCGCCGACCCGCGGGTTGCGAACAAGAGCGGCGGCCTGTTGTCGAGTTGGGCGCTCGCCAAGGAGTACGGCTTCGCCGACCTTGACGGGCGCCGGCCCGACTGGGGCACCTTCTTCGCGCGCAAGGTGCAGGCGATCGTCCGCCGCAACACCCCGCCGGACGAGATGGACGTGTTCGTGGTTCGCTCCCGGCTCCAGCAGGCCGAACTCGACCCGTCCGCCGCCGATGAAGCCGCCCACCTCCGCGCCTGGCTCGAACAGTCATCGAACACGCCGAACGAAGCGCCGTGACGGAGTAGCCGCAGCCGCTCAACAAGCGGCGGACGATGGATCCAGGACCGGCACGCCGGCCGGCTCGAAATGGCGGACGTTGCGGGTCACCACGGTAAGGCCATGCTCCAGCGCGGTGGCGGCAATGAGCAGATCGGCGCTCTCATGGCCGAGCAGACCGGACAAGCGGCCCCACCGGCGCGCCGCCGACAAGTCGACGGCCAGAATCCGCTCGCGGTGAAGCATCAGCAAGCTGTCCAACCAGGCGCTGAGCTCATGCGCATGCTCCGGGTCGCGCCTCAGTTGCCGCACGATGCCGCGCTCGATCTCTCCGACCGACACCACGCTCAGGTGGAGATCCGCGCTCCGTTGCCTCTCGACCCACTGCGCGATCTCGGGGTGGCGCTTTCGTTTCCGTAGCGCCGACAGGATGTCGGTGTCGATCAGGAACATCAGCCATCCACCGGCCTCGGGGTCGGGCCAAGCCGTTCGAACTCCTCGTCACCTTGCGGTATCGCGAGCAGCAGGTCCGCGAATGCAGGCGCCGTAGCCTTCTCCAGGCGACGCAGACGCTCGTACTCGCCCACGCCGAGCACCACGACCGCCGGCTTGCCACGCTTGGTGACGCGCTGCGGATCCCCCGCGACCGCCGCCTCGACGACGGCGCTGAACTTGTTCTTCGCATCCTGCAACTGCCACTCGGTCACTCGTCTACTCCAGCCAGTTGATCTGGCTAGACCTTTACTCTGTCCAGTCCAACTCCGTCAAGAGTGCTTGCGGCGGGGGGCGGAGAAGCGGCCGGCGCCGCCGCGCAGGCGGGGGTCGAGCAGGTCGCGCACCGCGTCGCCGAACATGTTGAAGCCGTACACCACCACGGTCAGGAAGATGCCCGGCCACATCGCCAGCCAGGGCGCCACCTGCATGTAGCGGCGGCCCTCACGGCTCAGCAGGCCGCCCCAGCTCGGCACGCTCAGCGGCAGCCCGAAGCCGAGGAAGCTCAAGGAAGCCTCGGTGATGATCACCGAGCCGATGGTGATGCTGAAGATGATGATGATCGGCGGCATCACGTTGGGCAGCACGTGGCGCAGCACCGTATGCCAGGTCCGGCTGCCGACCGCCTGCGCGGCCTGGAAGTAGGCGTTCTCCTTGACGGCGATCACCGCGCCCCGGACCACGCGCGAGCTGCCGATCCCGAACACCAGCCCCAGTATCACGATCACCTGCAGCGTGCCGGTGCCCAGGATCGACATCACCGTCATCAGCAGCAGCAGTCCCGGGAACGCCAGCCAGGCATCGACGATCCGCTGCAGCAGCAGGTCGAGCCGGCCGCCGACGAACCCCGACAGGCCGCCGACCACGGTGGCCACCAGCACCGCCACCGCGGTCGCCGCGAAGCCGACCAGCAGCGACAGGCGCGCACCGTAGATGTTGCGGCTCAGGAAGTCGCGCCCGGTGTGATCGGTGCCCAGCAGATGCTCGGCGGAGGGGGGCCGCATGCTCTTCGTCACGTCCTGGCGCTGCTCGGGGTCGGGCGCCAGCACGTCGGCGAATACGCTTACCAGGACGAACACCGCGACGATCGCCGCGCCGAGCAGCCCCAGCGGCTTCTCCCGCACCAGGCGGTAGGAGAAGTCCGCAAGCGGGCCGCGCCGGGGTCGCCGTTCTGCGCCCACGGGATCGGCGACATTGCTCATTGGTACCGGATCCTCGGGTCGAGGGTGGCGTACAGCAGGTCGATCAGCAGGTTGTTGACCAGGATGAAGGTGGCGAAGAACAGGTTGATGCCCGACACCATCGGGTAGTCACGGTTGGACAGCGCCTGGATGAGCTGCGACCCCAGGCCGGGCAGGTTGAACAGCGTCTCGATGATCACCGAGCCGCCCACCAGGATCGGCAACTGCAGCCCGATGAGGGTTACCACCGGGATCAGCGCGTTCTTCAGCGCGTGGCGGATCACGACCAGCCGTTCGCGCAGCCCCTTGGCCCACGCGGTGCGCACGTAGTCCTGGCGCAGCACCTCCAGCATCATGGTGCGCGTCATCCGCATGGTGGCGGCCGACAGGAAGGTGCCGAGGATGAGGCCGGGAATGAGGAACATGCCGATGTGGGCCAGCGGATCCTCGCTGAACGGATACAGCCGCAACGGCGGCGCCCAGCCCCACCAGTTGCCGGGAAAGATCAGCACCATCAGGCCGAGCCAGAAGTTGGGGGTGGCCAGCCCGAAAATTGCTATGCTGCGCCCGGCGAAGTCGCCGGCGCTGTCCTGCCGCACCGCCGAGTAGATACCGACCGGCAGCGCAATCACCAGGCCGATGATCAGCGCCGCCGCCCCCAGCTCCAGCGTGACCGGCACCCTGGATAGGATCTTCCCCTCCACGGGCGCGTTGCCGAGCTGCAGGGACTGCCCGAGCGTACCGCGCAACAGGATCCCGGACACCCAGCGCACGTACGCTACGTGGGCGGGGACGTCCAGCCCCATCATCGCGCGCAGGCGCGCCTTCTCCTCCTCGCTGCTGACGCCGAACTGCGTCTCGGCCGTCAGGATGTCGACCAGGTCGCCGGGCAGCAGGCGCACGGAAAAGAACACCAGCATGCTCAGGATGAGCAGCGTGGGAATGAACAGCAGCAGGCGCCGGATGACGTAGGTGCGCATGGAAAAGTGTCCGGGGCCGCACATGCCGACCCCGGACGCGAAACTCGGGAGACCGCTTAGTTCATCTCGTCCTTGAGCTCACTATCCACCCACAGGCGCGCATAGATCTCGGTCCAGCCGCAGTTGCCCATCTGCATCTCGCCGTTGTAGCCGACCAGCCACGGCTGGGAAACGGTAAAGCTTGGCACCAGCGGTCCCCACAGGTAGGGGTGCTGCTCGACCACGTACAGGTCGAGCGCCTTCGCCATCTGGCGGTACTCGTCACCGGTGGTAGCCTGCAACTCGTTCCACTTGGCGTCGAACACCGGGTCGTTGAACGCGCCGCCGGTGAAGCTGGCGCCGGCGCGAAAGCCGCCGAGACTGCCGTCGAGGTTGCCGTAGTCGGCGCCGACGCTGACGTGCCAGACCAGACCGTCCCACTCTCCGGAACTGATCTGGCCGATGAACGATGCGTTGTCGGGCGCGCGGAGTTCCACCTCCACGCCGATCTCCTTCCAGTAGCCGACCTGCAGCTCGTGGTAGCCGATGTCGGAGCGGTCGCCGTTGACCGACACCGTGGTGCGGAAGCGGACGCCGTCGGCGCCGCGTGGGTATCCGGCCTCGTCGAGCAGCCGTTCGGCACCTTCCGGGTCGTAGACCCAGTACTGCTGGAGTTCCTCCGGCCAGGTATCGAACGGGTTGTGGTAGCCGATCCATGCCGGCCCGATCGGCCCCCACGGCTGCGGCTTGGCCAGGCCGCGGTAGTAGTTGTCGTTGATCGCCTCGATGTCGATCGCCATCTGCATCGCGCGCCGCACCATGACGTCGCTCAGGGGGCCTTGTTCCACCGCCTTGAACGCCAACGACGTCTCGGACCGGAACGAGATCGGCCAGTAGTGCATCTCCGGGTTGCGTTCCCGCAGATCCGCCACCGTGCTGATCGATCTGATGGCGGACGTCCCGAGGTCGCCGGAGATGTCGATCTGGCCGGAGCGCAGGGCCGCGACCCTGGTCGCCTCGTCACTCATCATCAGGAACACCAGCCGGTCGACGTAGGGGAGGCGGTTGCCGGGGAACTTCTCGTCGTCGCGCCAGTAGTTGGGGTTCTTGTCGAACGTGATCGACGTGGCGCTGACGAACTCGTCCATGATGAACGGCCCGGTGCCAATGACGTTGTTGGCGTCGTGCAGTGAGTCGAAGATCTCCGGCGGATAGGCCCGGATGTGGCAGTCGTCGAACAAACTCCGGGCCGTGTCGGCGTACGGCTGCGACAGCTTGATCTCGAACGTCAGGTCGTCGATGGCGGTTACCGACTCCATCGGGATGCGCTTGGTTCCCCACGTATGCGCCGCGGGCTCCTGGCCGGCGAACCTGCCGATGCCGAGCAAGCGCTCGTAATTGGCGGCCAAGTCGTCGGCGGTCAGTTGGCGGCCGTTCACCGGCGGCTTGTCGTGAAAGAACACGTTGTCGTGGATCGTGTAGCGGTAGGTCAGCGGATCCGGGTTCTCCCAGCTCTCGGCCAGCAGCCCGGTTACCACGTTCTCGGGGTAATAGGTAGTGAACGGGCTCAGACTGCGGTCGATGGCCCAGTTCGCCTGGCCGAGCTTGTCCATCGCCGGCCCGGAGATGAGCCCGGCGCCGTGGGTGATCCAGGTGTCGCCGTGGTCGTACGGCCTGGTCAGCAGCGCCCCGGTAATGGTACCGCCATACTCCTGCTTGACCACCTGCTTGCCGGTGGACGGATCGGTCACGTACTCCTTGTCGGCGCTCGCCGCGCCGACGTCGCTCTCGCCGCTCGCGAACGTAACGGTAGCCACCAGCGCCAACGCCAGTGCCATGAACCAGGTGAATCGAACAGCCATAAGTGCCCCTCCTCGGGTCGGGATGGCGGATCCTCGGGCCCGCCGAATCGTCATCGTGTCACACCCGCAGCCACCCGTCAAGGAAGCGTTCAGGCCGTTACGGGGGGCATGTCACTTGGCGCCAGTTCGGATTATCGTTGCGGCATGGCACTGACGGAGCGCGAGCGGCAAGGGGTGCTGCGACTTGCGGCGGCCATCATCCGGCGCAATGCGCGCAAGCGGCCGGCGTTGGAGGAGGCGCTCGCCTGCCGTGTAGAGGAGGCGCACCGGGAGGTGAGCAGGCTCGTCGAGCGTTTTCGCGAGGCGGATCCGGAGTTGCGTGGCTGGCCGGTTCTGCTGCCGTCAGCCGGCGACGACCGAGTGATCACCGACGACTTCATCAATCAGCTTCGCGAACAGGAGGGGGTATAGCAACTCCCGTGTAGAAATCGCGGTCAAGCTCTTGTCCCGGCGAGGTGGTGGCCGGGGATCCGGTTCCAGACGGCGGGGGCGGCGCTGCCGGCGTAGTCGGGAAGCAGATGGCGGATGCGGTTCAGTTGCTCGGCCGGGAGGTCGGGCGGCGGGGCGGCGTAGAGGCGCTCCTGGAAGGCGGCGCGCAGCGGTTCGCTCAGCTCGTCGTAGCGCGGCAGGTACCACATGGTGATCACCATGCGGCGCCGCGCCGTGGCGAGGATATGAACCGGCGCTTCGAGGACATGAACGCCAACCTCGACAAGCGCTTCGCCGCGGTCGACCGGCGCTTCGACGACGTAAACAAACGGTTCGAGGACGTGAACCGGCACTTCGAGGATATGAACCAGCGCTTCGAGGACATGAACAAGCGGTTCAGCTCGCTCCAGTGGATGGGCACCGTGGCGTTCGTCGTCCTGGGCATCGTCGTCACGGTGGTCGGACTCGCGTAACCTATTCCGCCTCCCATAGGCCGCGGAGTCCATCGGTACCCATCCGTCCATCCGTACGTAACAGTGTTGCTATACGTACGTCACCGGGCTACCATGTTCGCCATGGCCGCTATCAGCGCAACAAGACTCCGGCAGAACCTTTACAACATTCTCGATTCGGTGGTGGACACCGGGGTGCCGGTGGAAGTGGAACGGCGGGGACGGCTGTTGAGAATCGTGCCTGAGGAGCGGGCGTCGAAATGGGACCGGCTAACCGCGCACAAGATCGTGGTCGGCGATCCGGACGAACTCGTGCACATGGACTGGTCCCACGAGTGGCGCGGCAACCGTGTACCTTGATACTCACGTGGTCGTCTGGCTGTACGAGAAGGATGAGGAGCGCATCTCGCCCCTGGCAAGGGAGCTGATCGAGAGTAGCGATCTCCTGGTGTCGCCGATGGTGCTCCTCGAAGTGGAGTACCTGTTCGAAACCGGCAGGATCAACGCCAAGGCCGCCGAGGTGTACGACTACCTGCACGACACCATCGAGCTTGATGTCTGCGGCAAGCCGTTCGCGGCGGTGGCCAGGAAATCGATCGGCATGAAGTGGACCCGCGATCCATTCGACAGGCTGATCACCGCGCAGGCCGCCGTCGACGATTCGCCGTTGCTGACCAAGGACTACACCATCCACACCTACTACCCGGAGGCGGTCTGGTAGGCGGCTGTACCGGTCGGGATGGGCTCCAGCTCGATTTGACAGCTCGTTGCGCGTGGCTCATGATGCCCCTCTGTCGGAGAACACGCTAATGTGGACGATGCAATACCACAAGCACTTGATGGACGCCACCGGTTGACGGGACCGGTGTGTCCTACCCCCCCAAGCATTTACACGATTTGCACTAGCTCTTCGCGCTGAGCGAGCGGGACGCCCCGCGCACCGCTTCGCCTGCACCACGGCTCACCCGACCACTCTCAGCCCGCACCGCCGGCGATGCCGGTTTGCGTACACCGGGAACCTGGCGGAAAGCTGGGAAACGCCCGACGCGCTCACGTATGTTTTCCACATTCGTCAGGGCATTCGCTACGCCCTGAACCCGGACAGTGAGGCGAGCCGCTTGGTAAACGGCCGGGAGCTCACCGCCGATGACATCGCATTTACCTATCAGCGCAACATGGGTCTGGGTGACTTCACCGAACGTACCGAGCGCCTGGGCACGGCTCACAAACTGCCGTGGGCATCGGTAGATGCCACCGACAGAAACACGGTCGTTATGAAGATGACCGAGCCGGTCGTCGGTGGGCTGCACACTATCCTCGAATCAGTTCAGGATTGGATATTGCCCGCCGCCGCCGGACATACCGAGCTGGGGCGGCATGCTGAGCCGCGAGGGGCGCCAGTACATGGAGATCGCGCCGCACCTGGCGCTGTGGCCGGGAGTATGTCTGACCGTGGTGGTGTACAGCCTCAACATGTTCGGCGACGCGGTGCGCGACCTGCTCGACCCCCGTCTGCGCGGCCGCCTCGGCCGCTACGGCGCCGGCCGAGAGTAGCGGGATCAACGCTATCGCGCTCAACGCCGAGATCGCAGACGGGTGACGGCGGGATCAGGCCAGATCGGCGGGGAGCTCCACCACCTCCCGCCGTCCGAGCGCTCGTGCCCACTCGCGTACGAATCCGATCGTCGGATTGCCGGTGAAGCGCTCGGCTTGGGAAATGGCCTGCTGCGTGCAACCGAGCCGCTCCGCGAGCCGGCCTTGGGTGAACCCGGCGGACTCTCGCGCCTCACGCAGCAGGTAGCCAGGCGGATCGGCTTCCCAGGGCGGGATTCTTCCCCATCTGCGCAACGCCTTCCACTCTTCGTACGACCGAGGCTTGCGCCGGCTCAAGTGTGTCCGCGGCAACGCAGGACGCGCACGCGGAGCCACGTAAAACCTCATGGGTTCGTGCGTGCCCATGTCTCCACCTCCGTGTGCGTCGGCTCTCGTGCGACGTGGGTTCGGGCGAAGGCCACGAGCGAGTCGAGCGCTGCTGACGCCTCGTTGCGTTCGGCAAGGGCGCGCAATCGAGCAAGGTTCGGGCGGTGGTTTCCGCTCGACCACAACAGCCAAGCGTTGTAGCCATCGATCTCCGATCGCCAGAACTGCCATGCCGCGAGTCGGTCCACTATGAGCTCCTCCAGCCCGACCACCACGACCGACGTGGTGCCTACCCGAATTGTCGCGACAACGTTCCCGCGATCCAGAGCGTCGTCGGGGAATTCGAGGAACAACCGGTGTCGCTCATGAATCCAATGTCGACCACGGCGCTCGAATCCGGCCTCGCTCATCCGCTTGGCGGCTGCCGCCGTCACGACTCCTACGAAATCCAGATCTCCGGTTCGATATGCGCCACCGGTGTACAGCTCGACCGCACCACCTCCCACCAGGGCGGGCACGGCATCGTCGATCGAGAACAGCGATTGAACCCAAGCGGCCACGGCAGCCACTCGATCCGGCCCGTCAGGTTTCCTGGCGGCTGCATCCAGACCCTCGCTCACAATACATGCATTGTACAGCGGGCGAGTGGGACCTGCAAGCGCATGCCCGCGTACGTAGCGCGTAACGGCGGTTACCGGTCGCGATGGGCCCCGGTCCGATTTGACAGCTCGTTGCGCGTGGATTACGATGACTCCTTGTCGGAGAACACGCTAATGTGGACGACGCAATACCATGAGCGTTTGAGGACGCCACCGGTGGACGGGACCGGTGTGTCCTATTCCCCCCCCCCCGCCCCAAGCATTTACACGATTCGCACTAGCTCTTCGCGCTGAGCGACCGGGACGCCCCGCGCACCGCTTCGCCTGCACCACCGCTCACCCGACCACTCTCAACCCGCAGCGCCGGCGATGCCGGTCACTCACATTCGCTGCGTCACCGGCCTCGGCCCCATGCGGCGCTCCAGGCTCAGGTCGGCGCACGCGTCAAGGGAGGTCCCGTATGTAGACTCGGGGCTGTGGCCATCGCTTGCCGGGCACCGGCGATTGTAGGTGTACCTCGAGAGTGGGCGAAGGATGCACAGGGAAACCAGCACTCTCTATTGCAAGGAGATTGCAAGGAGCAAAGATGCATTACGCATTCTTGAGAACATTCCTCGCCGTACTGTGCGGGTTCGTCCTGATGGCCACCGGCGTGTGGGCCAGCCCGGCCGGGGAAGAGGAGCCGGCCGCCGCCATGGAGAAGGAGATGGTGACCGACCCCACCACCGGCAAGATGGTGACCGCGCCGGAGTACGGCGGGACATTGACCTATCCGTATGTCATAGAATTCGAAAGCGACCCCTTTGTTGTTGGCGGCGCTGCGGGCTACCTCATAGGCGGTGTCAATGAGAATCTCGCCCGGCCGAACTGGGGACTTGCTCGGGAAGAACTCGCCTTCAACGGGCCCTACGTTCCTCTGTTTGCTTTCACCGGGGAGCTGGCGGAAAGCTGGGAAACGCCCGACCCACTGACGTACGTATTCCACATCCGCCAGGGCGTTCACTACGCTCTCGATCCGGACAGTGAGGCCAGTCGGCTGGTAGGTGGTCGAGAGCTCACTGCCGATGATGTCGTCTATACCTATCAGCGCATGACCGCTCGGGGTGACTTCACCGAACGTCCTACAATTTCCAGAGCAGCTATCGATCTGCCATGGGAATCGATAGAGGCCAGCGACAAATACACCGTTGTCATGAGGCTGACGGAGCCGTCGATCGGTGCGCTCGGGGCTATTATCAACGAAGGTTTGCACCAGATATTGCCTCGTGAGGTAATCGAGCAATACGGCGACTATACGGATTGGAAGAACGTGGTCGGCACCGGGCCCGTTATGCTGACCGACTACGTCGAAGGCGTCTCCAAAACCTGGACCAGGAATCCCGACTACTGGGGCTTCGACGAAAAATACCCGGAGAACCGCCTGCCATATGTTGACCAGATAAGGGCCGTCCTTATAGCAGAAGAAGCAACACGGATATCGGCACTACGCTCGGGTACGATTGATATGATACGCCTCTCTGGCGTCGAGATAAAGTCCCTCGACGTGGTAAAGGGCCTCCAGCGGACTAACCCCGACATTGCGATATGGCCATTTTACCAGCGGTCGTTAGATGCCATAACCCTGAACCCACAAAAAGCCCCCTTTGACGATATCAGAGTACGCCACGCGCTGCAGATGGCGCTGGACCTGGAGACGATCAGCGATACCTACTATGGTGGTTTCGCCGACTGGCAACCACCGCGCTTCATTGGCGCCAAGGGGTTTTACACTGAATGGGAAGAGTGGCCCGCAGAGCTCAAGCAGTACTACACCTACGACCCGGCAGGGGCTGAGAGGCTCCTCGATGAGGCAGGATATCCGCGCGGCGCGGACGGCGTCCGATTCAAGTTCGAACATCAGCACCGTGACATCGGGGATTTGGGCTATGTAGAAATAGTCGCTGGCTACTGGGCTGATATTGGCGTTGATGTAACGCTTAGTATTCACGAGTGGCCGACTCTCGCTGCTACTATGGCAGAAAGGAACTATGAGTCGATTTATGGCGGCATGGCCAGAGAGTCCCCGGACTGGGCCATGGGATTATATAACTCGGACTCGGTTCGGCTACGCACATATGTGGGCGGAGTCGAGAACCCTGTGCTGGCCGCCACCCAAGCTGCCTATTTCGGCGCCACTAGCATCGATGAGCAGATGCAGGCGGCAAGCGAGCATGGCATGGAGGTGATAAGGCATCACTATGTGATATGGGGTCCTATGGCTCCAGGGTATCAGGCCAGCCAGCCGTGGGTGAAAGGCTTTAACGGTGAAACCTTGAACACAGTCCAGTATGAGCAAAACGTCCTCACCCGCCTCTGGATCGACCAGGATCTGAAGCGAGAAATGGGCTTCTGAGCCGACGGCTTCGCCGTTGGCCTAAGGAGTCGCTGCGCGACTCCAAGGAAACTGCCAGCGGCGGTTTCAATTGCAGGCGCGCCAGGCGCGCCTGCGCCGCAACTCTCAGGCGATTGAATCAGCGTGTTGGCCCCTCTCACCCCGGGGTGGGAGGGGCCGGGTCGCGGTGACTGGGTCATGACAGCCTACATCATCCGGCGGCTGTTGCTGGTCATCCCCACGTTGTTCATTCTGAGCGTGTTGGTGTTCCTGTCGGTCCGCTTCATTCCCGGCGATGTCATCGACGTCATGGCCGCCCGTATCGAGGCGGTGGACGGCGGCCAAGTCGACCGCGCGGCCATGGAGCGCAGGCTCGGCCTGGACCTGCCGATCCAGGTGCAGTACGGGCGCTGGATCGGCGACATCTTCCTGCGCGGTACCCTCGGCGAGTCGCTGCTGGGCGGTTGGCGGATCGAGGAGCGCATGCTGGGACGACTGCCGGTCACCGCCGAGCTCGGGCTGCTGGCCATCCTCATCGGCCTGGTCATCGCGCTGCCGGTGGGCATCCACTCGGCGGTGCGCCAGTACACCGCCGCCGACTACGTGGGTCGGTCGGTCGCCATCATGGGGCTGGCGACACCCAACTTCTGGCTGGGAACGATGGTGATGATCTACCCGGCCATCTGGTGGGCGTGGTCGCCGCCGATGGAGCTGATCCCGTTGGCCCAGGACCCGCTGGGCAACCTCGGCATGTTCCTGATCCCCAGCCTGATCCTGGGCACCTACCTGGCGGCCAGCACCATGCGCATGACGCGCACCATGATGCTGGAGGTGCTGCGCCAGGACTACATCCGCACGGCCTGGGCCAAGGGTCTGCTGGAGCGGTCGGTGATCCTGCGCCACGCGGTCAAGAACGCGATCATCCCGGTGGTGACGCTGGTGGGCATGCAGATCCCGATTCTGGTGGGCGGCTCGGTGATCATCGAGAACATCTTCAACCTGCCGGGGCTGGGGCGGCTGATGCTGGACGCGCTGGGCGACCGCGACTACCCGGTGGTGTCGGCGATAAACCTGTTCTTCGCCACGGTGGTGGTGGTGGTCAACCTGGTGACCGATCTGCTGTACGCGTCGCTGGACCCGCGGATTCGCTACGAATGAGAAGGGAAGGCCACTCCGTGACCCGGAACAACAGGCAATGCGATGCGCAGGCAGCGCCCACTGGCCAGCATTTCGGGTCAGCAGGAAACCCGATGCACGACGTTCGCCGGCTGGCGGCGATGTTCGGGTGAGTCGGGCCGATGGGTGACGTATCGCAGTTGACCCCGGCCGTCGCCGACCCGGGCGCGGGCGAGGCTGGGCAAGCCGGGCTGAGGAAGTTCCTCGCCCGGCTGGTGCGCGAGCAGCCGCTGGGGACCGTCGGCGGCATCATCATCCTGCTCCTGGTGCTGGTCAGCAGATCATCATCGTGCTGGGGGTGTCCGGCGGCATCCCGGCGTCCCGGGTGGTGCGCGGCGCGGTGCCGGGGGTGAAGGAGAACGTCTACTTTCAGGCCGCGCAGGCAATCGGCAGCTCGCGCCGGCGCTCGCTGCTGCGCCACGTGCTGCCCAACATCGCGGCGCCGATTATCATCATCTTCAGCATCAACGTGGGCGGGGTGATCATGGCGGAGGCGGCGCTGAGCTTCCTGGGTTTCGGTCTGCCGCCGGACATCCCGAGCTGGGGCGGCATGCTGAGCCGCGAGGGGCGGCAGCTCCAGGAGATCGCGCCGCACTTGGCGCTGTGGCCGGGAGTATGTCTGACCGCGGTGGTGTACAGCCTCAGCATGTTCGGCGACGCGGTGCGCGACCTGCTCGACCCCCGTCTGCGCGGCCGCCTCGGCCGCTACGGCGCCGGCCGGAAGTAGCGGAATCAACACCGATTGATCGCTCTACATCTGCACGTGCTATGGTAACGTGGCTGGTGGCAACCACGAGGATCACGAAGACGGGTGTCGACAAGGCAAGAGAATACGCAGCGCTGGTTCGTGCAAAGCTCGGCGATCATGTCAAACAAATCGTGTTGTTCGGTTCGCAGGCGCGCGGCGATGGCACGGAGTATTCCGACTACGACTTTCTGGTCGTAGTTGACATGCGCACGCGAATTGTTCGCGACGCCATTCTGGACGTCGGAGTTCAGATGCTGAACGACTACGACCAACTGTTTGCGGCGCTGGTGTACAGCGAGGAAGAGTGGCGCGAGCTTAGCCGATTTCCCCTTGGCTGGAACATTCGGCACGAAGGCACACGGGTATGATGGGGCGCATGGGTGCCCTCGGTGGCAAGGCGCTGCAGAAAGCGGTACGAGCGCGCTCGTCGCGCAACTGATCCGACGCGGGGCGAGAATGACGACCGCACCTCTCGCTCGAGTTCGCCGAGTGCGCGGTCGACGATGCCGAGATCGCAGAGGGGTGACGGCGGGATCAGGCCAGATCGGCGGGGAGCTCCACCACCGCCCGCCGTCCGAGCGCTCACCGACTTGACAGCCCGTTGCGCGTGTGTAACGATGACTCTTGTCGGACAATGGGCTTATGTGGACGATGCAATACCACAAGCACTTGAGGGCGCCACCGGTTGACCGGACCGGTGTGTCCTATCCCCCTCCCCCCCCAATCATTTACGCGAAATTCACTAACTCCTCGCATTGACCGGGCCGGGCGCCCCGCGCGCCGCTTCGTCTGCACCGCTCTTCTTGCCGCTCTTACCACCTGCACACTGCACCGCCGGCGTTGCCGGTTACTCGCTTTCGTTGCGCCGCAGAACACCGCCCCACGCGGTGCTCCGGGCTCAGGTCCGCGCACGCGTTCAAGGAGGTGCCGGATGTCGAAGTAGCTCGGGGCTGTCGCCGTCGCTTTCCGGGCACCGGAGATTGCCGGTGCGTCTCGAGAGTGGGCGACGGATGCACAGCGAGACAAGCACTCTCGAATTGCAGGAGGCAAAGATGCAATACGCAATCTTGCGAAAGATCCTGGCGGTCCTGATCGGTCTCGGTCTGGCCGCGTCCGGCCTCTGGGCCGCTGCCAGCGAAGAGGCGCCGGCAGCCGCCGCCGGGAAGGAGATGGTGACCGACCCCACCACCGGAAACCAGGTGGTGGCGCCGAGCTATGGCGGAACACTGACCCTGCCCTACAAGCTTCCAGACATTGCTCCCACTGACCCCTTTTATGACGGTGGACGCCCGACATGGTGGATCAGTGGCGTTAATGAGAAACTCGCCTACGCGAACTGGGCAATAGATAGGGACGAATTTGATTTCAGTTCTTATTACTACCCTTTTAGCGTCATGACAGGGAACTTGGTGGAAAGCTGGGCAACACCCGACCCACTAACTATCGTCTTCCACATCCGCAAGGGCGTTCACTGGCACAATAAGGCACCGATGAACGGTCGGGAGCTGACTGCCGGCGATGTCGAGTATAACTTTCGGCGCATTAAGGGTTGGGGCAAGGAGGGAGTTCCTTTACAGCAGTTCGACATATTCCGCATGCCAGTCGAATCGATAACGGCCACCGACAAATCGACGGTTGTCGTCAAGATGGAGCAGCCATCGCTCGATGCAGTGCCCTCTTTTACAACCGGAACCATGGCTTTCATTTTGCCCCCCGAGGTAATCGAACAACACGGCGACTACAAGGATTGGCGGAACATGGTCGGCACCGGGCCCTTTATGCTGACTGACTTGGTCGAAGGCGTCTCCAGGACCTATATCAAGAATCCTGACTACTGGGGCCACGACCCAAAGTACCCGGAGAACCGCTTGCCCTATGTTGACGAAGTAAGGCATCTGTATATGGGAGACGAAGCGACACTGCTCGCCGCCCTACGCTCGGCCAGCATTGACATGGTACATACTTCCGGGGGCATGTCCGTGGGATCCATCGATACGGTACGGAGCCTCCAGCGGACCAATCCAGAACTCCAGGTGGGCCCTTTTTGGATTTACAATAATAGCTCTGCTTCCATGAACACGCGCAACCCGCCTTTTGACGACATCAGGGTACGCCAGGCCATGCAGATGGCAGTGGACCTGGAGACGATCAACGAAACTTACTATAGCGGTCTTGCGAAGCCAACACCAACGGGAGTCATCGGAGATAACCTCAAGGGATTTTACGTCCCGTTTGAAGAGTGGCCCGAAGAGGTCAAGAAAACCTATAGGTATGACCCGGAAGCGGCGGAAGCATTGCTTGATGCGGCTGGATATCCGCGCGGTGCGGACGGCGTACGATTTGAGACCACCTATGTTCTCCGTGGCATTTTTGATATAGGCATTATAGAAGCACTTGCCGGCTACTGGGATGAAATTGGCGTTAGTGTAGCGATTACTCCATATGACAGTCCGACTTGGCAAGCCCTTGTATCAGATCACTCGTATGAGATGGCCACCGGGGCCGTGAACGCGAGTCTTACCCCGGCCGCAGTCATGGGCTGGTATAGCTGGGCTGCGAAGGCTTTAACGCTGGAAACGGTCGGCGGAGGTTCGCCGGAATTGGAGGCTCTCCATGATGGCTTTTTCGCCGCTACCAGCATTGAGGAGCAGCAGAAGTTCGCCAAAGACTACGACATGTTTGTAGTACGGAATCAGTTTAATGTAATGGGCCCTAAAGCGCCAATGTTTCAGTTCGCCCATCCGTGGGTGAAAGGTTGGAACGGTGAAGCCAACATGGCCAACTGGAACGATTATACGATCTTCGCCCGCTTTTGGATCGACCAGGATCTGAAGAAAGAAATGGGGTTTTAGTAATCGCATCGTAGTACAACTGATTTCCGGTCCCGCAGCCCGCCCGTGGCGAGCCCATACTGCGTAGGAGGTGAGCGGGGCGGAACTGATGCAGCCAGGCGGGTAGCAACTGGTAAACGGTGGGATGGCGGCACCGGTCTGCCATCCCACTTTCAATATAAGAAACCGCCGATACATACAGGGAGGCTAGAGATTCACTATTAAACCAATGCCGAGGTATATGACATGAGAGCCTATATCATCAGGAGGGTATTGCTGATCATCCCCACCCTGTTCATATTGACTGTCCTGGTCTTTCTGTCGGTCCGCTTCATCCCGGGTGATGTAATAGACATAATGGCCAGCAGGTTGGACCATGCGATGGCCGCGTTTGACCGTGAAGCTGTTGAGCGTGCGCTGGGATTAGACCAGCCTGTGTACGTGCAGTATGGACGCTGGATAGGAGTGTTGCCGACCCCTGACTGGGTTACCGGTGAGTCCCGCTTCAGGGGTCTCCTCCAGGGCAACCTTGGCCACTCACTGGTTGGCGGCGGTTACGCGATAGGGGAAAGGATCCTGGATAGACTGCCCGTAACCTTCGAGCTCGGGGTGCTGGCGATCCTCATTGGCCTGGTCATCGCGCTGCCGGTGGGCATCTACTCGGCGGTGCGCCAGTACACCGCTGCCGACTACGTGGGACGGTCGGTCGCCATCATGGGGCTGGCCACGCCCAACTTCTGGCTGGGAACGATGGTGATGATCTACCCGGCCATCTGGTGGGCGTGGGCGCCGCCGATGGAGTTTGTTTCATTCTCCGAAGACCCACTGGGCAACCTCGGCATGTTCCTGATTCCCAGCCTGATCCTCGGCACCTACCTGGCGGCCAGCACGATGCGCATGACCCGCACCATGATGCTGGAGGTGCTGCGCCAGGACTACATCAGGACCGCCTGGTCCAAGGGGCTGCTGGAGCGGTCGGTGATCCTGCGCCACGCGGTCAAGAACGCGATCATCCCGGTGGTGACGCTGGTGGGCATGCAGATCCCGATTCTGGTGGGCGGCTCGGTGATCATCGAGAACATCTTCAACCTGCCGGGGCTGGGACGGCTGATGCTGGATACGCTCACGGACAGAGACTACCCGGTCGTCTCGGGGCTGAACCTGTTCTTCGCCACGGTCGTGGTCTTGGTCAATCTCCTGACCGATCTGCTGTACGCGGCGCTGGACCCGCGGATTCGCTACGAATGAGCCGGGCCGATGGATGACGATGGGTGACGTATCCCGGCTGACGCCGGCCGGCGCCGAGCCGGTCGCGGGGGCGGCTGCGACGGGGCAGGCGGGGCTGAGGAAGTTCTTCGGGCGGCTGGTGCGCGAGCAGCCGCTGGGCACCGCCGGCGGCATCGTCATCCTGCTCCTGGTGCTGGTCAGCATCTTCGCCGATTCGCTGGCGCCCTATCGCTACCAGGAGATCCACCTGCGCGACCGCTTGCAGGGCCCGTCGGCGCAGTACCTGCTGGGCACCGACCACGCGGGGCGGGACTTCCTGAGCCGCCTCATCCACGGGGCGCGGATGTCGTTGACGGTGGGACTGGCCGCCACCGCGCTCAACGTCGTCGTGGCGGTGCTGATCGGCGGCACCACCGGCTTCATCGGCGGCCGCCTGGACCTGGTGACGCAGCGCTTCGTCGACGCCTGGATGGCGTTCCCGGGGCTGCTGTTGCTGCTCACCATCATGTCGATTGCCGGCCGCGGCATGCTGCAGATCATCATCGTGCTCGGGGTGTCGGGCGGCATCCCGGCCTCGCGGGTGGTGCGCGGCGCGGTGCTGGGGGTGAAGGAGAACGTCTACTTCCAGGCGGCGCAGGCGATCGGCAGCTCGCGCCGGCGCTCGCTGCTGCGCCACGTGCTGCCCAACATCGCGGCGCCGATCATCATCATCTTCAGCATCAACGTCGGCGGGGTGATCATGTCGGAGGCCGCGCTGAGCTTCCTGGGTTTCGGCCTGCCGCCGGACATCCCGAGCTGGGGCGGCATGCTGAGCCGGGAGGGACGGCAGTACATGGAGATCGCGCCGCACCTGGCGCTGTGGCCGGGGGTATGCCTGACCGTGGTGGTGTACAGCCTCAACATGTTCGGCGACGCGGTGCGCGACCTGCTGGACCCCCGCCTGCGCGGCCGCCTCGGCCGCTACGGCGCCGGCCGGGAGTAGCGGCGTCAGCTTTCGATTGATTGCTGTTGATTGTTCCGGCGGCTTTACCGGAACGGACGGTCGGCGTTACAATGGGATAAGCGAACGTACCCATGACCGACGGCAACGGACACCGCGATCCAGCGACCCCGCAGGAGATCTGGGAAATCCTGCGCGAGATCTCCGCCGTGCAGCAGGAGACTGCGCGCCGCATGCAGGCGACCGACCGCCAGATGCAGGAGACCGACCGGCGGTTGCAGGCGACTGATGAACTGATCACGCGGCAGACACGGGCCGCCGCCCGGCGCATCGACGAGTTGGACAAGCTGTTCAACGGACAGTGGGGCAAGCTGATCGAGTCACTGGTGGAAGGCGACCTCGTGCGGCTCCTTCAGCAGCGCGGCATCGAGGTGCAGCACACGGTGACCAACCCGCGCCAGAACTACGGTGAGCGGCGCTGGGAGCTTGACATCGTGGCCGTCAACGGCGACGAGGTCGTGGTGGTGGAGGTGAAGACCACCCTCAGGGTGCCCGACATCGATCGCTTCATGGGGCGGTTGAACGAGTTTTCGGAACTGATGCCGGAGTATGCTTCGCGCCGGGTCTATGGGGCGGTCGCCTATCTGAAGGCGTACCAGGAGTCGGACGTGCGTGCCGAGCGGCTGGGCCTGTTCGTGATTCGTGCCACCGGCAGCAGTGCCAGCATCACCAACCGGGAGGGGTTTACGCCGCGCACGTTCGGCCACCGGAGCAGGGCACCCGGGGGTCACTAGCGCGGTCGTACCGGGGGCGCGCAACGAGCCCGGCCGGTTCACGGAGATGGTGATCGAACTGCCGCTGGAGCCACCCGCCAGGCTGGGCGCCGATTACCATCAAGCGCCAGTTCGGCAAGCTGGAGGCGCCGGACGATCTCGAAGCCGCACTCGAACAGGAGCGCTTTCAGCACCTGCCGATCACGGTCGGCCACGCGTTGGCGGTAGCCGAGCTGCCGGCGATTCATGGCGACCCCTTCGACCGTATCCAGATTGCACAAGCTCGTGTGGATGCGCTGACCATCGTCACCCGCGACGCGACGATCCCCCGCTACGACATGCCCTGCCTGCGCGCGTGAACAAGGTGATGGCCCATGCCGAACCCGTTTCGTCCCGGCCCGGCCTACTTGCAGCGCCTTGCCAGCCGGGCGCCTCGCCGCTCTCGGTGCTACGCCGGGTTCCACCACGGGCTGCTCTGGTGCTACGATCGGCGAATACCACAGGAGGTATCGACTTGGTAACCCATGGCAGACTTGGGATGGCGGCTGTTGCCGCCGTGTTGGCATTCGCTCTGGCAGCAACGCATGCGTGGGCGGCGGGGGAAGCGGACTCCGGAGCGGCGGGCAGCACCGCCGAGTCGGGCTACACGCTGCCGATCGTGGAGCCGGGCAGCGTCACGCTGAGCTACGCCGGCTGGGAGCATCCGGTCGGGTTTGGTGACGGCCCGGTCTGGCAGCAGATCCTGGAGGATACCGGCGTCGAGATCGACTGGCAGGTGGTCCCGAGCAACGAATACACCACCTTCATCAAGACCAGGATCGCCGCCGCGGCCGACCTGCCCGACATGCTGACCCTGGGCTGGAACTACGTGGTCGGCAGTCCGGTGGACCTGCACGCCCAGGGGGCGACCATCAAGCTCACCGAGCTGGTGAACCGCTATGCGCCCAACACCAAGCGGCTGCTGGAGGAATTCACCGAGATGCGCCCCGCCCTGGTGGCGCCGGACGGCGAGGTCTACGCCACCGCCGCGCGCACGGTGCCGCCGATCAGCAACTACAAGAACTGGTACGTCCGGGAGGACTGGCTGGAGAAGCTCGGGCTGGACAAGCCGGAGACCCTGGAGGATTGGCTCACCGTGGCGAAGGCGTTCGCGACGCAGGATCCCAACGGCAACGGCGAGCAGGACGAGGTGGCGCTGAGCCCGCGGACGCTGTGGCAACTGGAGTGGTTCGGCTCCTCCGGTCTCGACCTGGACATCTACTACAGCTTCGGCTTCTCGCTCGACAACGGCGTGCTCTCCTACGACTACATCAGCCCCAAGTATCGCGACTATCTCGCGTTCCTGAACGAGCTGTACGAGGCCGGCGCCATGGCGCAGGAGGTCACCCAGTCGGGACAGATCCAGAACTCGCTGAACGCGGACGACCGCCTGGGCGGCTTCTGGACCGGCATCGGCGGGGTGTTGTTCAGGAACCGGCTGCTGCGCGAGTCCGATATCGCCGGCACCTACACGTGGACCCCCCTGCCCAAGAACCCGCAAGGCGTGTCCCGCTACGTACACGAGCCGCTGGTCGGCGCCGCCACGGTGATCACCAGCCAGAGCAAGAACCCGGAGGTCGCCATCAAGTGGCTGGACTACGTGTGGGCCAGCCCGGAGGGCTACCTGTACGCCAACTACGGCCTCGAGGGCGAGCACTACAACATCAATCCACAGAAGAGTTCCGCCTCGCCGTGGCTGAAGCACTTCGCCGGCCTGCCCGAGTACAGCGACGCCATCCGCAACAACCCGGAAGGCAAGTCGGTGCAGTCGGTGCTGGCGGACATCGGTTCGTTCAACCATCCGCTCTACGCCGATGACGACGAGTCGTTCGCGGCGCGCTTCTCGGAGGATCCGTTCTCGTACGAGCTGACCCAGCTCGCCGCGCCGATCGCGGTGTCGCCGTTTCCGCGCTACCTCGGTTCGCCGGAACAGGATCGCCGCCTGCGCGCCCTGCGCGAGGAGATCAACCCGACCCAGGAGGAGTGGACCTTCAAGTTCATCACCGGGCAGGAGTCGCTCGACCGGTTCGACGACTACGTCGCCACCATGAAGCGGGTCGGCGTCGACGAACTGGTGGAAATCATCCAGCAGCAGCACGACGACTACACCGCGTCGCTCAGGTAGCCGCTCATCCGTCCCAATGACCGTCCCGGGGCCGCACCGCCCCGGGGCGATTCCTCAGCCCAACCTGAGGCCATGACGCCGGTGGCGCGGGTACGCGGATCCCCGCGTGCGAACCGATTGGCCAAGGCGCTGTTCCAGGACCGCTACCTGTGGCTGCTGGCGGTGCCGGCGGTGGTGTATTACATCCTGTTCCACTACCTGCCGATGTACGGGCTGCTGATCGCGTTCAAGGACTTCAGCCCGTTTCTCGGCATTCTGCGCAGCCCGTGGGTCGGGTTCGTGTGGTTCGAGCAGTTCTTTACCTCGATCCACTTCGTGCGCACGGTGCGCAACACCCTGCTGCTCAACTTCTACGGCTTCTTCTTCAACTTCACGGTGCCGATCATCTTCGCGCTGCTGTTGAACGAGGTGCACAACAGCCTGTTCCGGCGCTGGGTGCAGACCATCAGCTACATCCCGCACTTCGTCTCCATCGTGGTGGTGGTGGGGCTGATCAACGCCATGTTCAACACCGAGAACGGCCTGGTGAACACGGTGATGGGGCGGCTGGGGATGGAGACGGTGCCATTCCTGATCCTGCCCGGCTGGTTCCGGCCGCTGTACATCGGCTCCGACATCTGGCAGCACTTTGGCTGGCGAGCCATCATCTACCTGGCCGCGCTCACCGCCATCGACCAGGAACAGTACGACGCCGCCTGGGTGGACGGCGCCAACCGCTGGCAGCAACTGCGCTTCATCACGCTGCCGGGCATCGCGCCCACCATCATCATCCTGATGATCCTGTACGTCGGGCAGATGATGTCGGTCGGGTTCGAGAAGATCCTGCTGATGTACGGCCCCGGCACCTACGAGACCGCGGACGTGATCTCCACGTTCGTGTACCGGCGCGGCATCGCCGGCGGCGACTACAGCTTCGCGGCGGCTGCCGGGCTGTTCAACTCGGTGATCAACCTGGTGCTGATCCTGATGGTCAACCGGATGAGCAGGCAGTTCACGGGGACCAGCCTGTGGTAAGCGGGTCATGAACATCCGCTATCGTCGCAATCTGGCCGAGCGGCTCGCCGAGTACGCCATCGCGCTGGTGTTGGCGGTGGCCGCGCTGGTCACCATCTTTCCGATTCTCTACGTGTTCAGCAACTCGATCAGCGGCAGCCGCGCGATTCTCGGCGGCACGGTGTGGCTGTGGCCCCAGGATATCACCTGGGTCGGCTACCAGACCGTGGTGAAGTCGACCGAGGTGTGGCGCTCCTACTACAACACGCTGTGGTATACCAGCGTCGGCAGCGCGCTCAACGTCGCGATCACGATGATGGTCTCCTACCCGCTGTCGCGGCGCGCGTTCAGCGGGCGCGGACTGCTGATGTTCTTCATCGCCTTCACCATGTGGTTCAGCGGCGGCATCATTCCCACCTTCATCATCGTGCGCAACCTGGGGCTGTACGCGACCCGCTGGGCGATGGTGCTGCCGACCGCGGCGGCAGCCTGGAACATCATCATCACCCGCACCTACCTGCAGAGCAACATCGACGACTCGATCCCGGAGTCGGCCAAGATCGACGGCGCCAACGACCTGACCATCTTCTTCCGCATCGTGGTTCCGGTGTCGAGCACCATCATCGCCGTGAATGTGCTGTTCTACGCGGTCGGGCACTGGAACGCCTACTTCCCGGCCCTGATCTATCTGCCCGATCCCGACCTGCACCCGCTGCAGATGGTCCTGCGCCGGCTCTTGATCCTGCCGCCCGAGGAGGAGGAGCGGATGGCGTTCGAGGCGATCGCCGGCGTCACCCGCAACCGCTTCGTGGTGATCATGGTGGGCACGCTGCCGATCCTGGCCGTGTACCCGTTCCTGCAGCGCTACTTCATCAAGGGCGTGATGATCGGGGCCCTCAAAGGCTGATCGGGGCTACAGGAATTTGCCACCATCGGCTCAAATTGCGGTATGGTCTGCGGCACAGCAGAGGACAGGAGGATTGTAATGGCTGACAAGCAGGCGCCGGCGGGGCTGGCGGATCTGGAGCGGGACGGGTTCCTGCTGGTGCGCGGCGCGCTCGACGGTGACACGGTGGCGGCGTGGAAGCACAAGCTGTACGACATGCACCGCCGCGGCCTGAACGAAATCGACAACAGCGTCGGCAACGTGGCGTTCGAGAGCCTGCTGAAGCTGGAGCCGGAGCTGGCGCTCGGCGTGGTCGGCCATCCGAGCGTCGCCCCCTACCTCAAGGCGATGCTCGGCAAGCAGTGCCAGCTCCGCTCGCTGCGCGCCCACATCAACCCGCGTGCCTACCGCCAGGAGTGGCACATGGACTTTGCCGACTACCACTACCAGGAGCGCAACTCCGGGGCGGCGCGCCCGCTGCGCGCGCTGTGCATGAACACCACCTTCTACCTGACCGACAACACCCCGGAGCGGGGCCGGTTGACGTTCCTGAAGAACTACGTCGACCGCCTGCTGCCGGACGAGCTGCTGCCGCACATCCACTACACCGACGACCGCAGCAACCCGTTCCAGGCGTGGTGCGACGCGCAGCCGCAGGAGCACCTGTACCCGCGCGCCGGCGACGCCATCGTGTTCTTCGCCCACATTCCCCACCAGGGGGTCAAGTTCGGCGACGACCCGGAAGACGACATCCGCGCCAACCTGGTGCTGCACTTCCAGCAGAACCCGATGTACCCCGGCATCAGGTTCGTCAGCAGCCCCGACTTCACCCTGCAAACCCTCGGCTACGCCGGCACTTTCCCCTTCGCAGACTCGTAACCCGCGGGCAGAGGGTCGCGGCGCTCGTTTACTACGAAGCGTTGTAACTACGAACGGTTGCAACTACGAAGCATTGTGACTAATATCCCGGTAAGGGGCCAGGGTAGCAGAATGCTTGCACCGCTCGTGAATCGGACCGCGGAGCTCCGCCGGCTCGATGCGGCCTGGCAGCGCGCCGCCGACGGGGTGCCTCAGTTGCTTGTCGCCTGGGGGCGTCGGCGGGTCGGCAAGACGTTCCTGCTGTCGCACTTCGCACAGGGCAAGAGAGCCGTGTTCTTCGGCGCAACCCAACAGGCCGAGGCGGTCGAGTTGCGCCGCCTTGGCGAGGTGATTCGCCGGGATCTCGGCGATGAGGCAGCCCATCTGGCCGGGGGCGGGTTTCCGTCCTGGGAGGCGGCGCTGCAGTTCTTTGCCGCGGCGGCCGCGGAACGGCCCCTGCTCGTGATCCTGGACGAGGTTCCGTACTTGGCGCGTTCGACCCCCGGGTTTGCCAGCATCGTGCAGGTGGTGTGGGACCACCTGCGCCCCGGGACCAGGCTGGCACTGGTCCTGACCGGCTCCGCCGTAGGGGTGATGGAGGACGTTCTGGGTGCCGGCGGCGCCCTGCGTGGACGCCCGACGCTGTCGCTGCCGCTGGCCCCGATGGACCTGATTGCGGCGCGCGAGTTCCTGCCCGATCTGTCGGCCGAGGACCTGCTGCAGGCGTACGCGGCGTGCGGCGGATACCCGCTTCACCTCCGGCAGTGGCAGGAGGGCCTCTCGACCCACGACAACCTGCGCCGGCTAGCGTTCACGCCGGGCGGCGTGCTGCTCGAGGACGCCGAGGGCATGCTCCGCGAGGAACTCTCACCGACCGGGGGCTACGCCCAGATACTGGCAGCGATCGGGCGCGGGCGGACGCGCTTCTCCCACATCGCGGGCGATGTGGGCCAGCGCATCGACCATGCATTGGACGTACTGATCAAGACCGGCTTCGTGGCCAAGGTGATGCCGGTGGGAGCACCGCGCGGCGCACGCGGCTCGTACGAGATACCCGACCCCTACCTGCGCTTCTGGTTCCAGGTGCTCTACACGGAGGCCGCGCTGATCGAGGGAGGGCAGGGCGACGCGGTGCTGGAACGGGTGCTGCCGCGCTGGCAGACGCACCTCGGCTCCGTGTTCGAGGAGCAGGCCCGCGCCCACGCGCGGCGGCTCGTGCGGCGCGGAGAGCTTCCCGCCGACCTGGTCATCGGACGGTGGTGGTCCGGACGCGGCGCCACCGTGGAGGTCGACGTGCTCGGCCTCCGCGGCAGCCGGACCGCGCTCATCGGCGAAGCCCGCTGGCAGTCGTCACCGCTTGGCAGGCGCGACCTGGAGGCGCTGCGCCGCAAGGTGCCCTTCGTTCCCAACCCGGTCGACGAACCGACCCTGGCACTGTGGGGCCGCGGCGGCGTCGCCCCGGAAGTCCAGCGCGCCGGAGCCCTGGGCTTCAGCATTGATGACGTGGTGGCATGAACGGCTCCGTTGCTCGGCCTGCCGCATCGGATGGTGCTGTGTTTCATGCATTAGGTTGTTTCGCGTATGGCGAAACGCTACATTTGGTGAAACAGTTTGGGTAACGAAGGAGACCTCTTGCCTCACGTAGACAAACAGGCACCGACTGGGACACAGGTGGCGCATCACGTGGAGCGCGCTCTCGCGAAACGACTGCCGCCCGGTTGGTCGCTTCACGTCCGGCCCGAAGTGTCGGCCGGTCGATACAAAGTAGACCTGCTGGCGGAGCTCGTGTCACCCGCAGTAGAGACCGCGGTGCTTGCCATCAAGGTCAAACGAACACTGGAGCCACGCGGCGTCCTCCAGGTGGTAGCGCAGCTCTCCGCGATCACGGACAGGATGTTGCCGGCTGGGGTCCCTGTAGTAGCGGCCTCCTACCTCTCCCCGCGCACCCGTGTCCTTCTACGTGACCACGACATCGGTTATATCGACACTACGGGAAGTGTTCACATCGAAGCCCCTATGCCGGGCTTATTCATTTCTTCCGACGGCGTGGATCATGATCCCTGGCCGAGGGATCACAAGCTCCAGTCTCTGCGCGGCCGCGGTGCCGCGCGGGCCGTGAGGGCCATCGTCGACAGGTTCCCCCCGTACGGCGTCCGAGAACTGGCGCAGTCTACCAGTGTATCGGCTCCGACGTTGTCGCGCGTGTTGGAGTTGCTTGAACGGGATGCCATCGTGGACCGTATTCGGGGTGCAGTATCCGCGGTCGACTGGCAGGGCGTTGTTCGGCGGTGGACTCAAGATTATGACCAAACGGATTCGAACACGTGCACAATGGCTCTCGAGCCGAGGGGACTGCCGGCGCTTGAGAAAAAACTCCTCGTGACCAAGCTCGCGTATGTCGCCACCGGCGCATTCGCTGCCCAGCGGTTCGATCCCATCGCGCCCGCACGAATCGCTGCCATCTACGTGACTGACGCGATCGAGTTCATCGACCATCTGGATCTCCGAAGAAGCGAAGCCGGAGCCAACGTGATGATTCTAGAGCCTCTCGACCCTGTCGTGTTTGATCGGGCGCTCTGCCGCGACGGCCTTCGCTGTGTCGCTCCCAGCCATCTCGCCGCGGACCTCTTGACGGGGCCAGGGCGGGAACCGTCGCAGGGTGAACACATAATCGAGTGGATGGCGAGGAACCAACATGTCTGGCGATCCTGACCCACTCTACGTGCGCGCCCGGGCCGCGCTGCTCGATGCTGCCGAGGCGCTGGCCGAACAGCGCGAAGCAGTTGTGCTTGTCGGCGCTCAGGCCGTCTATCTGCACGCTGGCGATGCGGACTTCGTTGCTTCCGCCCCGTATACGACTGACGCAGATTTCTGCGTAGCGCCAGCCGATCTGCGTGACTCGTCGATCGGGAGCTCAAATTTCGGAGTAGTAGTAAACGATAGTGCACTGGAACCAGGGCGAACTTACTTCGGTGGTTCAGGAATAGGCGCCTGGGGCGCAGCATCGCAGACGTGGTAGGATGACTGCGTGCGAAGGTAGTGCCGACGCTACAGATGCCGACGCCGTCTTTTCTGAAGAGGTTCGGCTTGCCGGTAGAACACCCGCTGAACGTGCAACGACAAATTCGTAAGTTTGGATGAACCATTCACCCGATCTATGGTCACAACGAAGTGTGAGAGTGGGAAGAAAGCATCAGCGCAAGAAGCATAGTATCCATAATGAGCGCCTCTTTCGCAAACAAACTCAATCGAGTTTATCCCATGTACATTAAGGGTACTAGATAATCTGTTAGCTGAATATAGGTCTTGATTACTTGGCCGACTAAGATCGTAGTAGTACGGATCTGAATTAGGGTGATTATGAAAGAATAGTACGGACGTATAATCGCCTCGTTTCGCAATATCGGCGATTTCTCCAATTGGTATATTCAGGGATACTTGGCTCCTGTCGAACCCCTTATTCAACCAGATCATGTTGACGTTCTGTTTTTTCTCGAACGCGACAATAATCCATTCGTGTTTCTTGTATTTCAACAGTGCTGCTGCAACTGATGGAAAACGATGGAGGCTTTCATCCACTCTATAGAATCTTCCACTCGGACTCATTCGCTTCTTGAATTCGCTATTTACAGGAAGTTCTGTGGTGGAGAATGAAAAGTAGCCTTGAATATTCTTTCTTCGCCTTTTTTCTGCTAACTGTCGTTTCTCCTGATCACTCAATGGCCGAAGATGAGTGAATACAAAAACTAGGCTAGCAAATGCCAAGATGCCAACGAAAACTAGAATGGAGTCCACTAGCAAATTCCTTTCAACGAAGAGGATTTCTAATAGATGCGGTGAGCAGACAGGCCGAGAATGTGGTCGACTCTGAGCCGGGTGCCCTCCAGGATTGGCTTGCCGCCAAGGATCTCCGGATTCGCGACAATTCGACGCATCGCGCCGCTTCTCCCAGGATCCGCCATCAAGGCCAATACTAAGCCGCGAGGGCTTCGGCGGCAACATCCGGCGAGTTCGGCGGCCCGGCGGCTGGCCAACGCGAGGGTAGGTCATCTACCATTGGCTCGTTGCCGACGACCATATCTATCTGCTCACTCTGTACGGCAAGGGAGTGAAGGACGACCTCTCGCCGGCCGAACGGGCCGCGTGGCGCAAGGTCGTCGAGGAGATCAAGCATGGCTGAACGGGATATCGCCGCGGAAGTCCTCAAAGGGCTCCGCGAGGTTCAGGAGTACCGAGCGGGCACGCGCACTCTGCGGACGACCCGCGTCGAGGCCGCGCCGCTGCCCGGACTCACGGCCGAACAGATCAAGGGGATTCGCCAGGAGATCGACGTGTCGAGGGCGGTGTTCGCCGGTCTGCTCCGCGTGCCGGTACGTACCGTCGAGGGCTGGGAGCAGGGCAAGTCCAGCCCGCCGGCGGCCGCCGCGGCGCTCATATTGATGGCCCGCAAGTACCCTGACACCTTCGATCGGTTGGCGTCACTGTGAGTCGCCTTCGCGCGAGTTGACCCACGGGCCAACATCGCGGTCAGACCAAGGTGTTCCAGAAGGTGGTGATGAGGCGGTTTACTTCGGGGGCGCGTTCCATCTGCACCATGTGGCCGGTGTTGTGGAGGATGTGCACGTTGTCCTGGTTGGGCAGGGCGCGGGCGTGGCCGGCCGGGGTGATGCGGTCGTCGGCGCCCCAGATCACCAGGGTGGGGACGGTGTCGAGTACCTGGCGGGTCTCCTCGGACAGTTCGGCGGGGTCGCTGAGCTGGTAGGCGAGCGCCTCCAGGCACTCCTGCACGCCGTCGAGCCGCTTATACTTGAGCAGGTCGGCGACCAGTTGGCGGGTGACCAGCGACGGGTCGGCGAACAGCTCGCGGACGTGGGGCCGGAGCTCGCGGCGGTTGCGGGCGGCGGTGAATCCCTGCAGGTACTCGGTGTTGATCTCGGGACCTAGGCCGGCGCTGGCCAGGAGGGTCAGCGAGCGCACCAGCTCGGGCCGTGACTGCGCCAGTTGCAGGGCGACCGCGCCGCCCATGGAGTGGCCGACCCAATCCGCCTCGGTAACGCCGAGCTTGTCCATCATGTTCTGCAGCACGTGCACCATGCACAGCAGGTTGCCGTTGGCCACCTTCTTGGTGGTCAGGCCGTGGCCCGGCAGGTCGGGCGCGATGACGGTGCGGTCGGCGATCAGCGCCGGCTGATTGAACAGCCAGTTGCCGAGGTCGCCGCCGAAGCCGTGCAGCAGGACGGCGGTGCGCTCGGCGGATCCCTGGCGCAGGTAGTTGACGGAGAATTCGCCGACCTGGATCGTCTCGGTCTGGTCGCCGCCCTCCTCGGCGTCCGCCTCCTCGGGCACGAAGTTGTCCTGGAACTGCTGCACGAAGGCGTCGACCTCCGCGTCGGGCGTGTCGGCGCCGGCCACGACGCCGAGCAGCGCGCCCACCGGCAGGGTGTCGCCGGTCGCGGCCACGGCGCGGCGCAGGGTGCCGGCATCGGCCACCTCCACGGCGCCGGCGATCTTCTCCGTCTCCACCAGCACCACCTCGGCGCCCGACTCGACCGCGGCGCCCTCCGCCACCAGCCAGTCGCCCACCAGCCCCTCGGTCATGCTCAGCCCCCACTTGGGCATGGTGATCGCCTTAATCATCGAGGGTGTCCCGCACGCAGCCGGCGATCTTCTCGGCAGTGGGCACGAAGTGCTTCTCCAGTTCCGGCGAGAACGGCACCGGCGTGTGCGGCGCCGTGACCATGCCGACCGGCGCCCTCAGATCGCCGAACCCGTCGCGCGCCACCTGAGCGGCCACGTCGGCGGCGACGCTGCAGCGCGGCGGGGCCTCGTCCACCACCACCAGGTGGCCGGTGTTCTCGACGCTTTCCAGGATGGTGTCGGTGTCGAGCGGGGACAGCGAGCGCAGGTCGATCACCTCGCACTCGATGCCGTCGCCGGCCAGGGTATCGGCCGCCTCCAGCGCGCGCTGCACCATCATGCCGTAGGTGGCGATGGTGACGTCGTCGCCGTCGCGGCGGATCTCCGCCTCGCCGAACGGAATGGTGTACTGCTCCTCCGGCACGTCGCCGGTGGTCTCGTAGATCTTCTTGTGCTCGCAGAATATCACCGGGTCGTTGTCGCGGATCGCCTCGATCATCAGCCCCTTGGCGTCGTACGGCGTGGACGGACACACCACCTTGATGCCGGGTACGTGGGTGAAGATCGAGGTCAGCGTCTGCGAGTGCTGGGCGGCGGCGGACAGCCCGGCGCCGTACATGGTGCGGATCACCACCGGCGTTTCCGCCTTGCCGCCGAACATGTAGCGGAACTTGGCCGCCTGGTTGAAGATCTGGTCGAAGCACACGCCCAGGAAGTCGATGAACATCAACTCGGCGACCGGGCGCAGGCCGCAGGTGGCCGCGCCGATGGCGGCGCCCACGAACGCCGCTTCCGACAGCGGCGTGTCGAGCAGGCGGTCGCCGTACTCGCGGTACAGGCCCTTGTAGATGCCCATGGCGCCGCCCCACGCTTCCTGTTCGCCCGGGCTGCCGGTGCCGCCGATGATGTCCTCGCCCATCAGGATCACGCTCGAATCGCGCTCCATCTCCTGGTGGAACGCCTGGTTGATTGCCAGGCGAATCGTCAACTGTGCCATCGTGTGTCTCCTCCTGCCTCGTCCGGCAGCCCTAATAGCTCACGTAGACGTCGGTGAGCAGGTCGTTCTCGGTGGGGTAGGGCGCCTGTTGCGCCTGCGCCACCGCCTCGTCGATCAACGCCGCGATCTCCCGGTCGATGCCATCGAGGTCCTCCTGCTCCAGCACGGCGGCCTCCGTTACCTGCTGCGCGAACCTGTTGAGGCAGTCGCGGCTGGCGCGGATCTCATCCACCTCGCCGGGCGCGCGGTAGGTCTGCGCATCGCCCTCGAAGTGGCCGTAGAAGCGGATCATCTCGCACTCCAGCAGGCCCGGGCCGCCGCCCTTGCGGGCGCGGGCGATCATCTCGCCGGCCGCCTCGTGGACGGCGAAGAAGTCGGTGCCGTCCACGGTGACCCCCGGCATCCCGAACCCCGAGGCGCGGTCCACGTAGCTGTCCACCGCCACCGCGTAGTCGCGCGAGGTGGACTGGGCGTATGCGTTGTTCTCCACCACGAAGATGGCCGGCAGGTCCCACACCGCGGCCAGGTTGAGGCTCTCCAGGAAGTTGCCGGCGTTGGAGGCGCCGTCGCCGATGAAGCTCACCGCCACGCCGCCGTCCTTCTTGTACTTGGAGGCCAGCGCCGCACCGCACACCAGCGGCGCGCCGGCGCCCAGGATGCCGTTGGCGCCCATCATGCCCATGTCCAGGTCGGCGATGTGCATGGAGCCGCCCTTGCCGCGGCAGGTGCCGGTGGCGCGTCCGTACAGCTCGGCGAACATGCCTCTGACGTCGACGCCCTTGGCGATGCAATGGCCGTGCCCGCGGTGCGTACTGGCGATGTGGTCGTTGGCGCCGAGATGCATCATGACCCCGGTCGCCGCCGCTTCCTCGCCGGCGTACAGGTGCACGAAGCCGGGCAGGTCGCCGGTGGCGAACTCCACGTGCACCCGTTCCTCGAACTCCCGGATCGTCTTCATGGTCCGGTAGGCCCGCAGCAGTTCCTCCCGGCTCAGAGGAAAGTTGTCGTTGCTCATCGCTTCTCCCGTAACGTGCAGCGCATCACGCGCTCCTGCCACCGACTATATCCCATCGCGACGCGAGAGTCCGCAACGGGTTTCATGGTCTTCGGTAATACGGCGTGATCGTGCCGACTCAGAGCCAGTGGCGCCAGGCGCGCACGTCCACGCCGTTCCGGGTCGAGCTCTCCTCGCCGCCGTAGATGAGCGTGGCCGGGAGGCGCTGGCCGGCGAGCGAGCCCCAGTAGGCGAGGCCCTTGAACAGATCGGTCCGAATGGTCTCGCCCGATTTGATCTCCACCGGGTGTGCGCCGTCCGGGGTGTCGACCACCAGATCGATCTCGTTGCCGCGATGATCGCGCCAGAAGTGGAGCCGTGGCAACTCGCCGGAGTGGTACGAGGTCTTCAAGGCTTCGGCGATCATCATGTTCTCGAACACGGCGCCGCGCAGCGGGTGGCGTGCCAACTGGTTCTCATCCCGAACCTGCAGCAGCCAACACAGCAGCCCGGTATCGACAAAGTAGAGCTTCGGACTCTTGATCAATCGCTTGTTGAAGTTGCGATGATGCGGCTGCAGGCGAAAGACCACGAAACTGGTCTCCAACACCGACAGCCAGCGGCGTGCCGTGTCATGGCTGATGCCGCAGTCGTTGCCCAGGCTTGAGAGATTCAGTATCTGACCCGCGCGGCCGGCGCACAACATCACGAAGCGGCTGAAGCTTTCAAGATCGCCGACCTGGGTAAGATCGCGGACGTCGCGCTGCAGATAGGTCTGAAAATAGCCTGGGAACCAGTCCTGGGGAGCGAGGTTGCGGTCGTGGACCGGGGGGTAGAACCCGCGCACGGCGTGCGCCAGCCACGGACCGTCAAGTGACGCGGCGATTCCGGTGGTCCTGCCCGGCCCGGTCGCCGCGGCTGGCCCGGCCAGCAAACCGGCCACCGTTGCGGACTGCCGCCCTGCCAATTCTGCCAACGAGAACGGCAGCAGGTTGCTCACGTATACGCGCCCGGCGAGGGATTGGGAGATACGCGCCATCAGCAGGAAATTCTGCGAGCCCGACAGGATGAAGCGTCCCGGGGTGGAATCCTCGTCGACGGCTACCTGTATGTAGGAAAACAGATCCGGTGCGTGCTGCACTTCATCGAGGATCACGCCGGCATCGGAATGGTGACGCAGGAAGCCGCGCGGATCCTCGGTGGCAAACCGGCGCTCGTCGGGTTGCTCCAGTGACACGTAGCCGAGGTTGGGAAACAGATTGCGCAGCAGCGTGGTCTTTCCGGACTGGCGGGGCCCGGTGACCGACAGTACGGGAAAGCCGCCTGCCGTGCGCCGCAGTGTGGCGGCCAGATGCCGAGGAATCACCCGTGAATCGTACAGATACACGATAAGATCGTCAATGTGTACACAGCCCCGGCGCACCCGGCGCCCCGCCGCCGCAAGGGTGCTCATGCTGCCGCGGGTGCCCGACAATCTCAAAACAGTCCGTCCATCCGTCCAAATCCGTCCATTGTGCCGGTTGACTTGGTGGCCGCAGGTGTGCGAGAGTAGAAGCTTCCGGTTGGAATGGATGAACCAGACGGCTGACAACACCCACTGCCACCGGTCAGCGCCCCAGAGCGGCGCCCGAGGCGTCCGGCGCGTCCTATCCTCGCCCGCCCCCCCTTCGCCTCGCGCGCGAAAGTCTACAGAAGCAGCATAGCCTACTTAGCCTACTAGACAGCCGTGACGGCGCACTTGGCCGCGCCCTCGATTCCTTCGCCGCCGCCCGTGCCGACAGCGCGGCGGCTCCCGCAGACGTCCACACCCCAGCGCCCTTCACTCCCACGCGGCCGCCGGCTCGGCGCCGTCCGCCTCACGTGGCGGGGCGCCACCACCACCACCATCATGCAAAAGCCGGTGTTACCGGCGCAAGAAAAAACACGGGCTACGGGTCGTAGACCCACGATCCCGAAACAAGGAGGAGCACTATGGCTCTTCGATTCTTTTGGTTCATAACACTGGCGCTTGCGCTGGTGGCGACCGCTGGGTTTGCCGCAGGCGACAGCGACAGCGACGACCCGGCGTCCGCCGCAGAGAAGGAAATGGTGCGCGACCCGACCACCGGCAAGATGGTCGTCGCGCCCCAGTATGGCGGCACACTGACCACGCGCCCGAAATGCTCCATGCGACGGTACTGACATCTGGATAACCAGATGTGGAAATATCACAGCCGGTGGCGTCGTGGAGAAGCTGGGCATCGCGGACTGGGCAACGCCCAGGGACGAATACGACTTCCACAGACTCCAAGCTCCAGCCCACACGATAGGGAGTCTGGCGGAAAGCTGGTCGCAGCCTGACCCACTGACTTATATCGTCAAAGTCCGCCAGGGCGTTCACTGGCATGATAAGCCGCCGATGAACGGGCGGGAGCTGACTGCCCAAGATGTGGAATATAACTTTCAGCGTATCTTGGGACTTGGCAGCGGTTTCACCGAACCTGCCGAAATTGCTTCATTCGATAAGTGGTCAGGTGTGAAAGTGGAATCGATAACGGCCACCGACAAATGGACGGTTGAGTTTAAGATGAAGGAGCGAAACCTCCGTGCGCTGGCTGCTATCCTCAACGATGAGAGCGGTGGTATATACCCCCCCGAAGTGATCAAGGAACACGGACACGCTAACGACTGGAGGAACCTGGTCGGCACCGGGCCCTTCATGCTGACCGACTGGGTCCAGGGCAGCTCTCTTACCTGGGACAAGAATCCTGACTACTGGGGCTACGACGAAAAATACCCGGGGAACAGCTTGCCCTATATTGACCAGCTAAGGGCCCTGGTTATGCCCGAACCGGCGACACGTCTGGCGGCCCTGCGCTCGGGGAGGATTGACTACGTAGGTTTTATCGGCACGACTATGATCCAGGCTCTCGAGCAGGTAGAAAGCCTCCTGAAGACCAACCCCGAACTCGGGATATGGCCGGCTGCCGCTGCGTCGAATAATAGTATGGGCATGAACATTCAGTTGCCGCCCTTCGACGACATCAGGGTGCGCAAGGCACTGCAGTTGCCTCTCCTGGTAGGCGGCTCGGTGATCATAGAGAACATATTCAACCTGCCGGGGCTGGGTCGTCTCATGGTGACTGCACTCCAGGGCAGAGACTACCCGGTCGTCTCGGGAGTAAATCTGTTTTTCGCCGCTGCGGTTGTGGGGTTCAATCTTATCACCGACCTGGTCTATGCTTTCTTGGACCCCAGGGTCCGGTATGAATAATGAGTGACCGCGTGGGCATCCCGGAAAGTCCCGGGCCGGCGAATGTAATTAAGAGGCTTTGGAAGGAGAAGCCACTTGGTATTTTCTCCGGCGTTATCGTCCTGCTATTGATTCTTATAGCTATCTTTGCCGATTTCGTGGCTCCTTTTCCATATGATGAGGTATTCATCTTAGACAGGCTGCAGGGCTCTTCAGCCAGGTATCCGTTGGGTACCGACCAGTTGGGACGAGATCTTCTCGATCCGAGGTTGAAGGGCGGCGTCGGCCGTCTGGGTGCCCATGGCGCGAAGTCTGCTCGGAAAGCCAGGAAGAAGCTGGCGGCTCGGACTACCGCGTCAACAGGCGGTGTTGCGCGGCGTAGCGCATCACCGCGCCCACGTCGAGCGTCCGGAACGCATTCGGGAGCAGGGTGAGTTCCGCCCGGTCGCCGGGCCGGAGATGCAGTTCGCGCTCGCCGTCCAGGGAAATCATGCCCCGCTCGTGGTGCAGGGAAGTCGTCTCTTGTGCCGCCAGCGTTTCGTAGCGCCGCACGCCGACCGGCGTGATCAATCCGGGCGCAATGGGCGCCCGCAGCACGGTGGCGGCCTCGTCCGGGGGCTGCAGTTCGACACGCAGGCCGTGCGGCTCGCGCCGGCCCACCGGCCGCAGCAGCCCGGCCACCGCGGACAGGCCGATCGCCTCCGGATCGGCGAACGTCACGAAGATCTCGCGCAGGGTCTCGCTGCGCCACAGCGCGCGGGCGCCCACGTACGGCTCGGTGGTCACCGACACGTCCACCAGGGCCACGTCCGACCTCCGGCCCCCCTGAGCGTCGCTGATCGTGACCCGCAGCATCTTGTTCGGCTGCAGCGCCGTTGCAGGGGGAACGCGTCCGGTCACGGCCAGCCCGACGGCCAGTCCCGTGATCGTGGGTTCGCGATGTTCCGGGAACGCGTTGTTGGTACCGGTCGAGATGCCGGCGACCCACGCTTCTCCGCAGCAGCCCGCCACCGCCCGGTGGGTGCCGTCGCCGCCGAGCACCACGATCGCCTGCACGCCGGCGGCGGCCATCGCCCGGGTGGCGGCGTGGGTGTCTGCCACCGTGCCGGTGACCGGGGTAGCGGTGAAGTGCAGGACCGGCAGGCCGGTGCGCCCCAGGTTGCGTTCGCGCCGCAGGCTGCGCGTGAGGTTCCTGCCGATGCCGCCTTTCTCGGGCATCATCAGCACCCGCGGCACGCCGCAGGCGCCGAGCGCGGCCAGCACCCGCAACACCGTGTTGGCGCGGTCCGCGATCGGCATGCCGGTGGCGTTGGCGACCACCCGCCGAATATCGGTCGCCGCCGCCGGATTGGCGATCACCCCGACCGGGGCAGCAGGGTCAACCAGGGCGTTCACGTGCAGCCGCGGCTACTGCTGCACTGCGCTTGCGGCGTGGTCCAGCACTTCCTCGGCCCACTGGTTCAGGCTCTTGCCGGACAGCTCCGCGGCCATGGCGGCTCTGCGGTGAATGTCGGGACTGACCCGAAACATCACTTGGCCGGAGTAGGCCTTCTGCGGCTGTTTTCCGATTGCCGTGCACGTCTCGAGGTAGTCCTCGACCGCCTCGTGAGATGCTTCGCGCAGGCGGGCGACGGAATCGGCATGAAAGCCGACACCGTCGCGGATGCCGGCGATCCGGCCAGTAAAGATCCTGTCGTCGTCGTCGTATTCAATCCGCGCCGAATAGCCCTTGAAGGTCATCGTGTTGGTCATGGGTTTACTCCTGTCGCGACCAACCGGGCCGGCAGGTCGAGGGTGTCGAGGTTGCGGCCCACGAAGGTGATGCGCGCGTCGGTGACCGGCTCCGGCCACTCCTCGATCTCCACTCCCGCCAGCGTCAGTTGCACCAGCTTCGCGCCGGCGTCGGTGTGTACCAGGCCCTTGGCCCGCTCCACCTCGCCGGACAGCCCGTGCAGAAGCTGCCGCAACGCCGCTGCCGGCACGGGGCGGCGGAGTTCGACGGTCAGGCTGCGGAACTCGTGGTAGTGGCCGGTGCGGTGGCCGCTGCCGGCGAAGTAGACCGGGCGCTCGTCGTACACCACCGCCGGGTCGACGGCGCAGCGCTCGGCGGCGAGCAGCAGCGCACCCGGCGGGCAGGTGGCCAGCAGGCGGCGGCGCACCGCTTGTTGCGTGGCGGCGCCGGCCAGGTCGGTCTTGTTCATGATCACGGTGTTGGCCTGCTCCACCTGGCGCGGCAATACCAGCAGGTGGTCGGCGTAGCGCAGGTAGGTGGAGGCGTCCACCACGCACGCCACGTTGCCGAGCCGGATGCGGTCGGCGAGGGCGGGGGCCGCGAACAGGGCGGGAAACGCCGCCGGTTCCGCCAGGCCGGTAGTCTCCATCAGGATGGTGTCCGGCTGCTCGTCGTCGAGCAGGGCGGCCAGCGCATCCTGCATCGGCGCGCTCAGCGTACAGCACACGCACCCCGACGCCAGCTCGGCCACCGCGTAGCTGCCGCGGTCCACCAACGCTCCATCCACCGCCACCGCACCGAAGTCGTTCACCACGACCGCCGGCCGCGTGTTTGCCGGCAGCGCCGCCAGCAGCCGGTTCAGCAGCGTCGTCTTGCCCGACCCCAGAAACCCCGACAGCACATGTACCGGCACGTTGCCCAACGCCTGCATCCTCTGCATCTTCGCTACGGCGGGCACACGGTCGGAATGACGTCGCGCTTGTTGCGTCGATACACTCCGAAGTCAGTGCGGTCGACGGTGATTACCGAGTAGCGTGGAAACAGTTCGCTCATGCGGATCAGGCAAAGGTCGGCAAGATCGGGCGACTGATCTTCATACTTCGACGCCAATTCGGCAAGGCGATCCCGGTGGCTTGCCGCGTTGAACGCCAGACGGCACATAGTTAACACATCCTGGCGGTCCGTCAAGCTGCCCCTCGCCTCGTCACCGGCTTGCACGGGCAGTCTGTTTTCGGTACCATTTTCGTACTGGAGGTGAGCGTGGACCTGGAGACATCCATTCGGCCGATTTCGCAGGTGAAGAGCCAGGCGGCGGAGATGCTCCGGCATGTCAACGAGACACGGGCCCCGATCATCATCACCCAACGCGGTGAGGCCAAGGGGGTGCTCGTCGATCCGCGCAGTTACCAGGAGATGGTGGACGCGCTCGGCATCCTGAAGCTGATCTCGCAGAGCGAGCGGTCGATCGAACTCGGCGAGGTGACGCCGCACGAAGAGCTGATGACGGCTCTGCGCCGCCGCCTCGATTGATCCGCATCGTTTGGGCAACTCCCGCGACTCACGACTTGACAGAGGTCGTCGACTACCTGGCGCGGGACTCCCCGGCCGCCGCCGCCCGATTCCTGCCCCGCGTCGACCAGACGGTGAGCCGCCTGGGATCGCTGCCGCGCCTTGGCCGGGTGGTACCGGAACTCGAACGGCATCACGTGCTTCGCTATCGTGAGGTCGTGCTCAATCCTTGGCGTCTGATATATCGCGCCGACCCGGACCGGGTCTACGTGCTCGCGGTGATCGACGGCAGGCGCAACGTGGAAGACATCCTCCTGCGGCGACTCCTGCGAACGTAACGCCGCTACCCGTGCGGCGGGGCAGCTCTCTTGTTGTATGCTGTGGCCGGCGACAGCGGCGCCGCCGTCGCCACGTAACGAGACGAAGGAGACCACATGGCACGCGCGGACCGCCCCAACATCGTATTCATACTCACCGACGACCAGGCCATCTGGGCCGCCGGCTGCTACGGCAATGCGGAGATCCGGACGCCGAACCTCGACCGGATCGCCGCCACCGGGGTGCGGTTCGAGAACTACTTCGTCACCGTCCCGGTCTGCTCCGCCAGCCGGGCCACGCTGTTGACCGGCCGGATCCCCTCCCAGCACGGTGTGCACGACTTCCTCAAGGGTCCGCGCGCCTTGGGGGCCGATCCGCGCACCTTCCTGGCGGACGAGGTCTGCTACACGGACGTGCTCGCCGAGCACGGCTGGAACTGCGCCCTGTCCGGCAAGTGGCACCTGGGCTCCAGCTCGCTGCCTCAGCATGGGTTCGTCCACTGGTTCGCCCACCCGCGCGGCGCCGGTCACTACAACGACCACGACATGGTCCGCAACGGCAAGACCGTGGCCACCTCCGGCTACGTGACCAACGTCATTACCGACGATGCGCTGGCCTACATCGATGCGCACGCCGCCGATCAGAACCCGTTCTACCTGAGCGTGCACTACACCGCCCCGCACGCCCCCTGGACCGGCCATCCCCAGGACATCGTCGACTCCTACGACGACTGCGCCTTCGCATCGTGCCCCCAGGAGGATCTCCATCCCTGGGCGAAGGTGCCCAAGGGCGGCCCCCACGTGGCGAGCAGCGGGCTGAGCGACAACATGGGCAACCGGGAGTCCCTCAAGGGCTACTTCGCCGCGGTCACCGCCCTCGACCTGGACGTGGGCAGGATCCTGGACAAGCTCGAGGAGAAGGGGCTGCGCAACGACACCCTGGTCGTGTTTACCTCCGACAACGGCTACTCCTGCGGTCATCACGGCTTCTGGGGCAAGGGCAACGGCACGTTCCCGGTGAACATGTACGAGAACTCGATCAAGGTGCCGTTCCTGGCCACGCATCCGGGGGTGATCCCGGAGGGAGCCGTGCAGTCGGCCATGGTCTGTGAGCACGATTTCATGCCCACCCTGCTCGACTACGTCGGGCTGCCCGTGCCCGACACCAATCTCGCCGGCACCTCGTTTCTCGCCGCGCTGAAGGATGAGCGGGCGAGCGGGCGCGAGCAGGTCTGCGTGTACGACGAGTACGGCTCCTGCCGGATGATCCGGACCGCACAGTGGAAGTACGTGCACCGCTACTCCGATCATCCCAACGAGCTGTGGGACCTGGTCAACGACCCCGACGAGCGCAGCAACCTGATCGATGATCCGGCCCAGGCGGGTCGCGTCAGGGAGCTGCGAGGCCGGATGGAAGCGTGGTTCGCCCGGTACGTCGAGCCCGACAAGGATGGCCTGGCGTACAACGTCACCGGCGCCGGGCAGGTCCGGCCGGTCGGCAGGAAGTGGGAGGACGGCACCGACCCGTTCGATCCCGCCGTCACCCAGCCGCCGGTGGGCGGACGCGACCGCTGACGCCGATCCATAACGGCGCCGGGTGGCCGACCAGTGGGGCTGCCCGGCCGCCACGGCGGACAGACATCGGCGGCGAACGAACCGGTGTGTGACAAAGGGCAAGTCGCGCAACTTCTTCCTCGCTGCCTCACCTCGGGGCCGGCGCACCACTTCTTCGGTTACTACGGGATCAACGTCTGGGACCGCACCGGGCGCCGCCACCTGGCGCTCGAAACCGACTTCCACCGCCGGCCGCCAGTGCCCGAGGACCGCGCCCGCGTCGGCCTGGTGGACGCGGAGGACGGCTCGTTCAGCGCGCTGGCGGAAACCGGCGCCTTCAACCTGCAGCAAGGCAGCATGCTGCACTGGATCGACGCCGGCCACGGCGAGGAGCTGACCTACAATTGCTGGCAGCGTGGGCGGGTGGTGTCGCGCGCTCGGGCGCTGCGCGGCGGCGCCACGCGCACCCTGGAGGCACCGGTGGCGGCGGTGAGCGCCGACGGCCGCGCCGCGATTACTCGGAGCCGCTGTCTACCGGCGACGTGCGCTGCGACCTGCACCCGCACTGGCACCCCGACGGCCGCTCGCTCACCATCGACGCCGTCCCCGACGGCAACCGCCAGATCTACTGGTACGACGTATCATCCATCGTCGGCTGAGTGCGGCGCAGGGCGGCTGGGTTACCGTTGGGCTAAGCTTCAGGCTGGGGCGTCTTCAACTCGGGGAAGTAGGTCTCGTAGAATCCGCGGTCGCGCGTCAGGAACACGTCCGCGCTCTTCAGGGCATGGGCGGCGATCAGGAAGTCGGGGAGGATCCTCGTGCGCGGTCCACCGGCACGTCGGTATCCCAGCCAGCGCCGCCCCGCCTCCCATGCGACGGACGCATCGAGTGGTGAGAGTGCTACGTTGACCACCTTCAGGGCGTTGTCCAGGGCGGCCCGGTCGTCAAAGGTGGGCGCCAGCTCCGCGTACACCACGTCACAGATGATCAAGGCGCCGCGGTCGTACGCGCTGCGCAGCCGCTGTTTCGACGATGGGCCGTGCTGTTTGTCCGCCAAGAACACGTCCAGCAGCACGCTGGTATCGACCGCCGTAATCACCTGCCGCGGATCTCTTCAAGATAGTCGTCGATGCTCCCACCGTGACCAAGCAGCCCGTAAACGCGTTCAACGGGATGCTCGGCGGTCGTACGTTTCCTTATGAGCAACCCGTCTTCGGTCGGCGTGATCTCGACCTCGACATTGTGATTCATCCCGTACCGTTCACGCAGCGGTTTGGGTATGGTGATCTGACCGCGCTCGGAAATGTGCATGTCGCGTCCCGATATGAATTACCTATTCGCACTAACGTACCCACGATCACTGTATCTGTCAACCAAGGAGTGCGGCGACAAACAGGGTCCGCTGCTGGCCGGGCGTCCTGGCGGGTCTGACTGCCGGTTGCGCTGATCGTGAAGTTGCGTGAGGATTCGTCATGGTCAATATCCCCGCGGCAAAGCCCAAGGACGGCGTGACGCTGGAAGACTACGGCATCGTGCCGCCTGCCGAGGTACGGGAGCTGATAGCGTTCGTGCTGCTGTCGGAAGAAGAGATACAGCGCAGGGTGGGTGAGCTTGCCGAAGAGATCGCCAGGATCTATGCGGATGAGGAAGAGCTGATCCTGCTGCCGATCCTGACCGGGGCAGTGTTTCTGGCCACGGACATCGGCAGGGCCTTGGCCAGGAGCAGCTCGCTGAACATCAAGTACGACCTGACCAAGGCGTCTTCCTACGAGAGCAAGAAGCAGCAGGCGATACGCATTCAACTGGAGCCGGTCGGCGTCCGGGGCAAGAGCGTGCTGCTGCTCGATGACGTCCTGGACCGGGGCACCACCATGGCCACGCTGCGCGGCAAGCTGCGGGAGTGGGGCGCCAAGGACATCAGGGCATGCGTCATGTTCAACAAGCTGCCGCAAGACCCTGACCAGGAAGTGCTGGCCCAGCGGCGGGCGGCCAGCCCCGAGTTCGTCGGCTTCGAGATCCCGCTGGTCAACGGCGAGAGCCCCTGGATCGGCGGCTACGGCCTCGACTCCACCAGCACCTACCACCTGAGGCACCTGCCCTGCCTGGTCGCGATCAGGTAACGGCAGGTCACGTTCTGGTGTGCCACCGACATCCGAGGACCTGGAGAGGAACCGGACGCCGATCCATCTCCCTGCGAAGCCGGTGCGCATGGAGCCAAGACACGGTCGCCTTCGAGCCAAGCTGGGAGTTCCTGGATGCCAAGCGCGAACCGCTGGCCGGCCAAAGTGCCCGCCGCGTCAACCTTGAGCGTTTCTGGCGATACCTTCCCGTGTTCTATCTCGGCGCCTTGCGCGACGTGGGCGAGGAGTTCTCACCACGCTCTTCGCAGTTCTGGGAACGGCTGCTCAGAGCGTTGGAGATTCCACCCGACTTGGAGTCAGAGGCTTTGGACGTCCTGGACCGGCTCAACCAGCGCCTCCTCCAAGCCGATCCTCGCCTGCAGCAGATCGCACAGACGTTGTCCGGTGCCACGCGGATCGCATCGCGCGATCGGGACGGTGGCCTCGATCTGCGGATGGTACCGTTGAAGACTTGGGACCTGCTCTCGAGAGCAGAAATCATCCTACGCAACGAGCCAAGTCTGCCGTGGTTGCCGCTTCGTCGCCAGGGGCAGGGGATTCAGAGTCTGTCCGTGATCTTCCTGTTCCAGGCATTCGTGGACCATCTGCTGCGGGAGTTGTATGAACCAGGAAGTGAGCCGGTACTCGCTCTCGAAGAACCAGAGACCCACCTCCACCCGCAAGCAGTTCGTGCCCTGTGGCGCCACGTGAATGCCTTGCCGGACAGAAGATCGTCACCACCCACTCGCCCTATTTCGTGCAGCATGTGCCGTTGGAGTGGAGTTGCGTGAGACTCTGGTGGGGCTCGGCATTCAGAGTGCAGGTCAGTTGAACGACGAAGAACTCGTGGCCCGTTTGCGGTCCGACAAGACTACCTATGCGGCGGCGTTCGCGTCACGGATTCGTGGTGATACCGATTTGGCGCAGCGCACCCCAGAGGCGTTCCGAGCCGCCGTCAGACAGCTACGAGGATTGACATGATGGCGAGTCACCTTGAGACAACCATGCAAGAGCTGTCGGACATTCAGCGGAGGGCCGTGGAGTGGGACGACGGCCCTCTACTCGTGCTGGCCGGTCCCGGTTCCGGCAAGACGCGCGTGCTCACTTGTCGTGTCGCCCGCCTGCTGCATCGGTCTCCAGCCGAGCGCTTCCGGGTTCTGGCGCTGACGTTCACAACCAAGGCCGCCCACGAGATGTCGAGCCGCGTGACTACCCTTGTCCCCGGGCTCGAAGAGCGCGCCGACATCCACACCTTCCACAGCTTCTGCGCGCAGGTCCTGCGCCAGCATGGCGTGCATCTCGGCATCAAGCCCGACTTCGCGATCTACTCCCGAACATCCGACCGACAGGCCGTGTTGGACGATGCCCTCGGGCGCGACTCGCACCATTTCGAGCGCGCGGATCGCCGGCTGTTGCCCCTGATCGACACCCTGAAGGCCCGGCTGGTCGGGCCGGAACGAGCTGAGAGGAGGGTCATCGAAAGGAACAACGCGTCGCCCGATGCAGCCTGCCGCGTCGCCCGCGCTTACCGCCTGTACGAGGATGAGCTTCTCCGCGCCAACGCATTGGACTTCAACTCGCTCATCTTCAAAGCGTACGAACTGTTCGCGTATCCGGCGATGGCGCGGCACTATCAGACAGTGTACCGGTACTGGCTCATTGACGAATTCCAGGATACGAACGCCGCCCAATACGAGCTTATACGGCGCATGGCAGGCGCGAACTTTCGTCAGATCTTCGCCGTGGCTGACGACGACCAGACAATCTACGAGTGGAATGGCGCCAACGTCCGGCGGATCAGGACCCTGGTGGACAACCTCGCTTGCGATGTCGTGCAACTGCCAACCAACTACCGCTGCCCGCCGCGCATCGTGGAGGCGGCCAATCGTCTCGTCGTCTACAACGCCCGGCGTGCCGAGTCGAAACGGCCGGCACAAGCGGTGCAGGCGAGTGGCGGTTACGACAACCAGCAGATTCGGTGCCGTGTGTTCGAGTCTGATGCGGACGAGGTTCGTGGCATTGCCGGTGAGATTTCCCGTTTGGATGTCCCCGCGCGCGGCCAGACGCTGGTGCTGTGCAGGACCCGGGCACTAGCGCAGCTGCTTCGTTGCCATCACGCGAACGAAGAAGCGCCTGATCCTGTCGCGGGCGCGGTATTATAAGGGATGGCCGAAGCGCCCATCGCGCTTTCTATCGGAAATGGGCCTGTTAGGCGACTACCACGACGCCTCACGAGGAGAACGCCCGTTGTGAGGCCCGATGACTGCGGACTGATGAGGACTATCTGCCGCCGAGTGTGCGGAAGGCTATTGCGGTACTGGTGGAGGTTAGACCGGCGGCTCCCGAAACATGGCGGGCAAGGCGTGAGGTATCACCTAATCTTCGAATGCGCGCAGCCATCTCTCCTGCGGATCGTCAAAGTCGACCGTGGCGGGATCGAAGTCTTCCGGATCGTAGGGATGGTACCGGCCGACGTGACCGTTCAGCCACGCCTGCGTGTCTTCGTGTTCCTTGTGATCCAGATCGGCGAGGATATTCAGGAAGCGGCGGAAGCCGCCGACGCCGCCGCAATCCTCCGGCGGACACGCTCCCTCGCCGTTGCGGCAGACCGGATACCGCACTCCCGGCTCGCGTGGGAGCACCCTGCTCAGAGCCAGTCGGTGTTGCCAGCCGTCGCCGAAGTCGTAGATGTAGGTGGCTTTGTCTCCCGGTGATCGGAAGTAGTCGGCTATGGCGCAATCCGAATCGCGGAGCACGTCGTCATTGTCGTAGCCGAAGTCGGAGGCGGGAATGCCGATCGTCACCGGTTTGCGGCTGTCCGGTGCGATGATCGAGAACTCGTGCAAGTGGTAGTCGAGCCACCCCATCGCATCCTGGATGGCGACGTGTAAATCCCAGAAGCGGTAATCCGCGGGGACATCGATCAACCGCCAGATTGGCGGCTCGGTTCCTCGCAGGTGCACGCCGAACCGGTATACGACGTTGGCCGCCTCGGGGTAGCGGTTCAGCGGCGAATTGGCTCCGCCGGCGCCTGGAAGTGCGGCTGCCGGCTGCCGTGGCTGCAGTTCGCGTAACTTCATGCCATCCTTTCTATCATGGGGCGACGCCCGGCGTCGCGCGGTTCCACGCCCAAGCCGCCCGGACACACGGGGACTGCGGCCGGCGTGCCGGCGTCCCGGTCACACCAGGGTCACTGCCTCACTCCACACCAGTTCCCAGCCGTGGAATACCAGCGCCAACCCGGTGTGCCGCACGCCTGGATGGTGCCGCAGACGTTCGTCCGCCAGGTACCCCCGCAGTTGTTCCAGGGCCTGGCGTCCGGCATCGGCCACCCGTGCCGGATCCACCTTCTCGGCGCGCTTCAGGTACTTGAACTCGATCAGGTAGCCGTACCCCATGTCCGGGTGGCGAGGCAGGAGCGGCTCCAGGTGGAGGTCGGCGTAGCCCTTGTTCAACTCGCGCTCCGAGTGCAGCACGAAGTGGTCGGTGAGCCCCAGGTAGGCCGCGAAGAACGCCTGCACCACCTTCTCGCCGTCGATGTAGTCGCGGATCGCAGTCTGCCGCGCCACCGCGCCGCTCAGGTACTCGACCAGCGGCCGCCAGGCCCCCTCGTAGGCCATGTCGGCGGTGAGCCGGAACAGGTCATAGAAGTCCGCGGAGAACACGTTCATGTCGTCCCAGGCGTCGCGCAGGTAGCCGTACATCAGCCGTTTCACCGTCTGGTTGGGGATGCCCAGAACCACCGACCCGCGCGCAACGCCGCGGATGCTCAGCAGGCCGAAGTAGTGCAGCAGCGAGAGGAAATTCTCGCGCCGGGCCAGCCGCTCGAGCGGGAAGCCGGCCTGGATCGGCGACTCTGCCCCGCTGTCCGCGATGACCTGCCGCAGCAGGTCGAAGTTGCCGTTGAGCCGGCGTCCGGTCACCAGCAGGTGACGCAGCTTGCCGTAGTCGATGCGCACGTTGGTGTCGATCAGCTCCTCAGGCGGAGGTTTGTTCGGAATCGACCCCTTCACGTAGTAGAGGACCATGTCGGTGTTGTAGAGATCGTTGTGCGCGTCCTTGGCGAAGCGGTAGCCGTTGTACCACTCGCCCATCACGGCCATCGCTTCGTCCACGTCCTGGTCGAGCACGCCGTGCTCCCGGTAGGTCTCCAGGACGCCACGCACCTCCGCCTCGGTGAAGCCGAGCAACTCGTTGAACTCCGGCATCAGGCTGATGTTGGTGCCGATGTTGAAGCCGCTGGTCACGTCGTCCATCGTGACCGGCGACACGCCGGTGATGAACAGGCGCTCGATGCCGCCGCCGTGACCGGCGCCGCCCTTCAGGGTGGCGAAGAAGTTGCGGTAGAAGCCACCGCCGTGGGTAAAGGAGTGATACGCCTCCGCCCCACGATAGGCGAGAATGGTGTTGGCGAAGTTGTCGTACTCGTCGATCAGCACGTACAGCGGGATGCCGTGGTCGCCGGCGTACAGGAACAGCTCGTTCAGCTTCGTGTCGATGGCCGGCGCCGCAAGGATGCGCTGCGTGGCCGCTTCGGGAAACAGGTCGCGATTGCGCTCCAGCGCGTGGCGGAGCTGCTGGAAGCAGTAGTACTCGAAGTGCTCGCGCAGGGTCTCCAGGGTGTCGTCGATCACCGAGAAGTCGAAACGCAGGATGACGTAGCGGTGGCGGTTCGCCGTGGGCTGGTGCCCGACGTCGGTGCCGGCGAACAGCGTCTCGTAGCGGTCCGCGCGGGTGCGATCGTAGTAGTTCTGCAGCAGCGACACCCAGCAGGACTTGCCGAACCGGCGCGGACGGATCAGAAAGGCGTAGCGCTCGTGCTCCAGTTCATGCAGAAAGCGCGTCTTGTCGACGTACAGGCAGTGCTCGACGCGCATGGCCTCGAAGTCGGCCCAGCCGTAGGGAATCTGAGGAAACGCGGTAGCCATCGTTGTCACCGTCGACAAAGCCGGCGAGGTCTGCGACCGATCATAGCGCAGTTCCGGGGCCTATGTCCGCGCGTCAGCGTCGGAGTGCCGGGGCGCCGGGGCGTCGGCAAGGACGATGCATCGTGCGCACGAGAGGATCAGCCGAGGGTGTAGCGCAGCACTCCCGTCGGGCCGACCAGCAGGACGTCGCCGTGGCGCAGTTCCCGCTCCGCGTGTTGCAGCGCCCGCCCCGGCTCAATTGCCACGACCGCGGCATTGTCGGTCAGCGATTCGGGCGCCAGTCGGTCCCAGAGCGCCTCCACGCTGTGCCGCGCGGTCCAGTGGGGTTCGCCTTCGCCCGCCTCGAAAGCGGCGCTTCCCGCCAGGCGTACCGGGTCGTGGGCGCCGTCGGAGGTCAGCACGCAGCGGCCGCTGCGCGGGGTGTGCAGGACGTGACGCTCGGACAGGATGCCGTCCGGCACGCCGATCACGTCGATCAGGCTGTTGTCGGGCTCGGTCGGCCGGTAGGGCAGCGCGGGGCGGCCGGTGGCCAGGCGGTCGAGCGCGTCGGCATCCCCGGCCTCGGTGTGATCGGAGGTGAGGCAGCGGAACGGGCGCCCCGGCTCGACCAGGTGTGCGCGGGTGTCGCCGATGTGCACCAGCATGCCGCCGCCCCGGTCCCAGACCGCGGCCGTCAGCGTGGTGCCGCCGCCGCCGCGGAGCGCCTCCAGCACTTCCCGCTGGGCGGTCTCCAGGGCGCTGGCCAGCATGTCGCGCGGCGTGTCATGGCGGCCGGCGAGGCAGCGCTCGACCACCACCCGCACCGCGTGTCGGCTCGACCAGCCGCCGCCTCGCATGCCGCCCATGCCGTCGGCGATCACCGCCGCGCAGCGCGGCGAGAAGCCGAAACGGGGCACCCACAGCAACGCCGCCCCGCAATCCTGCTGCTCCGCGCGCGGCCCCTTCTGGATGGCGGCGGCCAGCGTGTCGTCGGCGGCTGCGTGGATCGCGCCGTCCTGGTGGCCCGACAGGCTGATCGCCTCGTCGATCCACTCTCGCAATCCGTCGGACTTTGCCATGGTAACGAACCTCCTACGCCTTTGCAGACTGATTTGCGCCAGTATGGCCGGGAGACTGCGAAAAAGCGAACGCAACGGAACCGAATGGAGTGCGCGGGCGTACAACCTCACCGTTGCGTTGCAAAACGCGGCTCCACACCGGAGCGTATCCATCATCTTGCCTGAACTTACTCAATTGGCCATATTGGAGCTACATGGCATTCCAGCGTGCTCAGTTCGCCACGCTGCGCGATCGCCTCCGCGAGACGCCTGCGAGGATCATCGCGTTGTTCGGGCCGCGGCAGACCGGCAAGACCACCCTCGTGCGTGCAGCGCTACGTCCGACCGACCACTACCTTCCCGTGGACGAACCCGATCCGGCCGGGCTCGGAGTCTCTACCTCGATCACCGCCACCGTGGCGTCCGATGTGGAACAGAAGCGTGACTCGCGATGGCTGGTTCGGAAGTGGGAAGCTGCACGGCTCGAAGCCGAGCGGCGGCCGGAAGGCTGTACTCTTGCAATCGACGAGGCGCACAAGATCCCGGGGTGGTCGGATACCGTCAAGGGTTTGTGGGATGCCGACCGCGCGAGGGGCTGCCCGCTGCACGTGGTGATTCTCGGATCCGCTCCATTGCTGATGCAGGTTGGTCTGAGTGAAAGCCTCACCGGGCGGTTCGAGCCGATCCGGGTTGCCCACTGGTCGTTCGGCGAGATGGCAGCGGCCTTCGGCTTCGACCTCCCGGCCTACCTCTACTTCGGCGGCTATCCGGGAGCCGCCACCTTGGCGCATGACGAAAGTCGGTGGCGCAACTACGTGCTCGGCGGGGTTGTCGAACCGACCGTCGAGCGTGACCTTCTTGCGCTTGCCCGGGTCGATAAGCCGGTCCTGCTGAGACGGCTGGTTGAATTGGCCGCCGCTCACTCGGGGCAGATACTCTCCTATACCAAGATGCTAGGCCAGCTCTGGGACGCCGGTAACACAACCACGCTGGCGCGCTACCTCGACCTGTTGGGGAGCGCGGGTCTGATCGCGGGCTTCCAGAAGTACGCAGGCAGCGCCGTGCGGCGGCGCGCGTCCAGTCCGAAGCTCAACGTGCTCAACACCGCCCTGATGACGGCCGACTCCGGCTACTCGTTTCCCGAGGCGCAGGCGGACCGCACGTTCTGGGGCCGCATTGTGGAAAGCGCGGTCGGCGCCCACCTTTGCAATACCGCGGCTCCCGACATCCGCGTGCGCTACTGGCGTGACGGACCGCACGAGGTCGATTTCGTCCTGCAACGCGGCCGCAAGTTGGTCGCCATTGAAGTGAAGAGCGGCCCACGGCGACGTGGGGCCTCGCGGGCCCTTGATGCGTTCGAGACGAAGTTCGGTAGATCCGCACCGTTGCGCTGTCTGCTCGTAGGGGAGGGCGGCGTCCCTCTCAACGAGTTTCTCTCGGCGCCCGCGTCCGCATGGTTCGAGGAACGGTGAATCCGGTCGCCCGTACCTGTACCGAGGTTGCGCCGGCCGGCTCCGACCGGCGAGTGCCGTCGCAGTCGCGTCCACTGAAGGCGTGGGGAGACATTCCGGCATACGTGCTGCTCGGCGACCCCGGCGCCGGCAAGACCACCGCACTCCAAGCCGAACGCGAGGCGCTCGGCGACACCGCGCTCGCGATCGACGCGCGTGACTTCGTAACCTTCGATCCCTGTGACCACCCTGAGTGGCGCGATAGGACGCTGTTCATTGACGCGCTCGATGAGGTGCGTGCCGGTTTACCCGACCCACGCGTGCCGCTCGATGCAATCCGCAGACGCCTCGACAAGCTGGGCAGGCCGCGGTTTCGACTCTCGTGCCGGGCCGCTGACTGGCGCGGTGAACCAGATCGACAGCGCCTGTCTGCTGTTGTACCGGCGGGCCCACAGGTAGCGTTGTTGATGCTCGACCCGTTGACCGATGATAGCGTCACCCGAATCCTGACCGACCGTGAGGACATCCCGGACCCTACCGGATTCGTCCAGGGGGCGCGCGACAGGGGGATGGAGGGTCTGATGAAGAATCCCCTCAACCTGCGCCTGCTGGCGGACGTGGTGGCGCGCGAGAACCAGTGGCCGGCGAGCCGTCTGAAGCTGTTCGAGAGCGCCACGTCGCTCCTGGCTACCGAAGAGAATGGAGAGCACGCGCACATCGGGTCTCAACCGGAGGTGCGCGATGTTCTGGATGCTGCCGGGCGGCTGTGCGCGTTGCTCCTCGTCTCCGGCGCGTCCGGCTGCGCCGTGGAACGTGACCGAGCCAGCGATGACTACCTGTACGTCGGCAGGTTCGGGTACGACCAACCCCAGCTCTTGCGCTTGGCCCTGGCTACGAGGCTGTTCGTGCCCGAGTCGGAAGCTCGGTTTGTCCCCGTTCATCGTCATATCGCCGAGTTCGTCGGCGCCAAGCACCTCGCGCGCGTCGTATCATCAGGTCTTCCGGCGCGCCGCGTCACGGCGCTGCTCACGGGGGGCGACGGCGGCGTAGTCACCAGCTTGCGTGGCTTGTCCGCTTGGCTCGCCGTGCTGTGCGACGACGCTCGGACGGAACTCATCGACCGGGATCCTGTCGCGGTTGCCTCGTACGGCGATGCCCAAGGGCTTTCGATCGACCTCAAGCGCACCCTGCTGCAGGCGCTGAGTCGAGAAGTCGACCGGCTCGACTCCGTCGACTGGACCGCCGCGACCATCGGCGGCGTCGCTACTCCCGGCATGGAGCCCGTGTTACAAGGGATTCTGGAATCCCACGACGAGCACCCGGTACGTTTCGTGATGTTCGTGTTGAGCGCCCTCGCGCACGGCGAGCGGCTGCCAGGTATGGCCGACTCCCTGCTCCGTATCGTGTACGGGAATGGTCGACAACTTCAGTTTCCGGCGCTGGCGCTGCAAGCATACGTGCACAACTGCGGTCAGCCCAACGTCGCAGCCGACACGCTTGAGCAACTCCTGTCGAACATCGCCGCGGACCGAGTGAGAGATTGGGAGGACGAGCTCACCGCCGTGGCCTTGCGCCACCTCTACCCTGACCGCATTCCCCCTGCCCGGATCTGGGACCACCTGAGCCAGTCGGCGAATCAGCATGCCGCGGACTATCGGGACTTCTGGATATCCGATCTTCCAAGGCGCTCTTCAGACGCCCAGGTCGCGAGTCTTCTGGATCAGTTGGTGGCCCGAGGGTGCAGCCTGAAGCCGATCCTGGAGAGCCGCCACCTGGAAGAGCTGCCGGCGGTACTCCTGGCACGGGGGCTCGAGGGGTGCGGAGATCGGCTGACCGGCGAGCGGCTCTTCGATTGGCTTCACGTGGACCCGTTTCGAGACATGCGGATGCAAAACGGTGCGGTCAGGCGCATCCGAGCGTGGCTCGAACAGCGCCCGACGGTCCAGAAGGCGGTCGTCACCCGATACGTGAACACGGCTTCGGGCGAGCTCGTGGACTCCACCATCCGCGACTTGTTGTATGGCGTCAGTCTGCCAACCGACATCGGCCGCTGGTTTCTCGATCAGGCCGTGGCCGCAACCGACCAGCGCAAGGCCGCGTTCTTCTTCACGCAGTCGTGCCGGTCGACGTCGAGGCAGGAAGGCGATCACCAGCCGTCCGTCGAAGAGCTGGAGAAGGCTGCCCGCACCAATGAGTTCTTGCGAAACTGCTGGGACAAGTGGCGTGTGTATCGTCTCCAAGACAATCACTGGGACAGTCATCGCAGGCGACGAAGCTATTGGCAAGAGCGTGCGGGCCGACGCCGCAGCTTCGTTGCTCTCGTCGAGTCACAGGCCGATACCTTGCGCCAGAACAGGTGCAGTGCAGGGTTGCTTCAAGAGCTCGCGAAAGCATACTTCGGCATGTTCTCAGACGTGGAAGGAGACAACCCTGAGGAGCGAATGAGGAATCTCTTTCACGGTAACAGCAGTCTGATCGAAGTGACGTTGGCTGGTCTCCGTGGCACCCCGTTCAGGGACGACATCCCCGATCCGTGCCAAATCATCGATCTGCTGAAATCTCGCGAACAATACAATATCGCGCTGCCGTTTCTGGCGGGTATCGATGAACTGGATGATCCTCTGACACTGAGCGACCGCCGGTTGCGTCAGGCGCTCGCGTTTCATTTCTGTACGTTCGTCGAGAATTCGCGAGACCGTGGACGACGTTTGCTCGATGCAAGTGTCAGCACTGCCGCCGAGATACTCCTGCGATGCATGTCGGTCAAGCTCGGCGCCCATATCTATGACGATACGGTCGCCTACAATCTCGCCAAAGGAGAATACGTTCGACTGGCCCGGCACGTGGTATTGGCGGCGTTGCGCGCCTTCCCCTTGTCCGCAGCCGATTCCCACATCGCGGTGAAGCCGGGCCCAATGACTACGCTCGACGAGCTGTTGGTGGCCGCTGTCCTGCACGCGGATCGCACGGAGTTCGTGGCACTGATAGCGGAGAAACTGTCGCGCAGCAGCCTGAGCGTCTCCCAACGCGTGCATTGGATGGCCGTCCGTGTGGTAGCCACCCCCAACGACGCCCACCTTGATGGTCTGCGCGAGTTCGTTGGACGGCGAGACCGCCGAGTTTCTCAGTTGGCGGGCTTCCTGGTCCGGACCGGATGTCTGCTCGACGACCTTCCTGCGGGTACTCTGGCGGCGTTCGTCCAGTTGCTCGCCCGCACGGCGGTGCCTTGGGGCCGGGTGGATGACTCAGAAGATGTCTACGGGCATGAACGCGACGTATTCAAGTGCGTTTGGCAGATGGTGCGGGTGCTTGCCGACCGTGCCGATCGGCTGGCCGGCGAGGAGCTTGCCGGGCTTGTCGCGGACTCGGCCCTGAACGACTGGCGTCAAGTGCTGGTAAACGCTCGCGACCGCCAGCGCGTTAACCGTCGCGACGCGGCCTTCCGTCATCCTGCAGTCGAGCAGGTATGCCGCACCTTGAATGGCGGCCGCCCCGCCAACGCCGCCGATCTGGGCGCGTTGCTGGTTGACCGGTTGCACGAGTTGGCGCGCAAGATACGCACCGAAAACACGGACGACTGGCGCCAATACTGGAACGAGCCGCATGGGCAGGAACCTACCCCCAAGCATGAAGATCAGTGCCGCGACGCGCTGTTGTCCGATCTGCGGGAACGCCTTCAAGAGGGATTGGATGCGCAGCCGGAAGGACAATACGCGAACGACAAGCGGGCAGACATCCGCATTGCGTACGGCGACTTTCACGTGCCAATCGAAATCAAGAAGAACCGCCATCGGGATCTCTGGAGTGCCGCAAGGAGCCAGTTGATCGGCCAGTACACCTGCGATCCGGCCACCGACGGAGTCGGTATCTACCTGGTATTCTGGTTCGGAAAGGACGCTACGCAGCAGCCGCCGACCGGTGCTCTGCCGACATCCCCAAACGAGTTGCGGACTCGCCTCGAAGCCACGCTCACCCGCGACGAGCGGCGCATGATTTCGGTTGTCGTAATCGACGTCGGCCGGCAGCAACCCGCCGTGTGAGTGAGCCGGCGCCGTGCCCATGTTGACCGGACACTACGCGCATGGAGAGTCGAACCGCGGCCTCACCCGGCCATCAGCCCATCAGTAGGGGTCGGCGGCGTCGCGCATGCCGTCGCCGATGAAGTTGAACGCCAGCACGGTGACGATCACGAACAGCGCCGGGATCATCAGCCACAGGTTCAGGTACACGGTCTTGACGTTCTGGGCGGCGCTCAACAGCACGCCCCAGCTCACCACCGGCGGGCGCAGCCCCAGGCCCAGGAACGACAGCGCGGTCTCGGCCAGGATCATGCTCGGCACCGCCAGGGTCAGGTGCACGATCAGGTAGCTCAGGAACGCCGGCAGCAGGTGGCGGTACAGGATCGGCCCGGTGCGCGCCCCCGCCACCCGCGCGGCGACCACCATGTCCGACTCGCGCAGCGCGATGATATAGCCGCGCACCACCCGCGCCAGGCCGGTCCAGCCGATGATCGACAGGATCAGGATGATCACGAAGTAGACGCGCAACGCCGGCCAGCTCGGCGGGATGGCGGCGGCCAGCGCCATCCACAGCGGGATCTGGGGGATCGAGCTCAGAAACTCGATCATGCGCTGAATCGCCATGTCGGCGGTACCGCCGAAGTAGCCGGAAACGCCGCCCAGGATGCAACCGAGCACGAAGCTGATCACCACCCCGACGAAGCCGATCGACAGCGAGATGCGTGCCGCGTAGAACACGCGCGAGAACAGGTCGCGGCCCAGGTTGTCGGTGCCGAACAGGTAGAAGGCGCCCTCGTCGCGGATGCCGAGCAGGTGCAGCCGGCCCGGGAACAGGCCCCACAGCTTGTACTCGTCGCCGCGCACCAGCAGGTGGATCGGATAGCGCACCGCGGTGTCCTCCCGGCACTCCAGCGCGAAGGTGTCCATGTTGCGCTCGGTGGTCAGGTGGTACACGAAGGGGCGCAGGTGGAAGCGTCCGTCGGCGTCGACGAAGTGGATCTTCTGCGGCGGGCACAGGATGTAGTCGGAGTCGCGCTCGTAGATGTCGTGGGTGGCGAAGAACTCGCAGAACAGGGTGCCGGTGACGATGAAGAAGCTGACGATGACGGTGCCCACCATCGCCAGCCGGTGCGACTTGAACTTGCGCCACATCAGCCGCCACTGCGACGCGATATAGTAGGACTCCTGTTCGTAGCGGGCGGCCTTGCGGGTAATCATGGGATTGGGACGGGTGCCGGCGGCGGATGCCGGCCACAGCAGGCATCCGCCACCGTCCGGGTTACTTGCTCAATTCTTCCAGAACCACTGCTCGCCGGCTTCGCCCACCACCACCGAGTAGTAGCCGCGCTCCTCCGCGACCCCGACGTTGCCCAGGTTGACGTCGTAGATGAACGGCCCCGGCGCCTCGGCCACCACGCCGATCACCCACAGGTTCTCGGCCTGGTTCTCCCACATTTCGGTGAGCACCTCGCGGCGTTCGTCGGCATCACCGGTGGAATAGAGTATTTCGCGCAGCTCGTACAGCCGCTTGGCTTCCGGCGGCGGCTCCTGGCCGCTCTCGCCGCCGGAGTTGTACCAGGCGTTCCACGCCCGTCCCGCGACGTTGAACTTCATCGGCCCAAAGGTGAAGTTCATGGTGGGGTTCCACCAGTTGGAAAAGCGCACCTCGCTGTCGGAGGTCCACCACAGCCGGCCGTCCACCTGCTTGACCTGGGTATCGATCCCGATCGGTCCCATGTACTCGGCGAACAACTCGGCGCCCGGCGTCGCCGTCGGCGTGACCTCGTAGTACATGAACGGGATGCTCAGCCGGCGCCCGTCGGGCAGCAGGCGGTATTCGCGCTTGTCGTCCCACTCCAGCCCCATCTCGTCGAGCAGCGCATTGGCGGCGTCGACGTCGTACTCCACGAAGGCGGTGTCCATGTGCGGCTTCCAGAAGTCGACGCCGCGCGGCGGTGACACCTGCGCAATGCGCCCGAAGTCGAGAAAGATCGACCTGCGGATCTCCTTGCGGTCGATGGCCAGCGAGATCGCCTGACGGAAGCGCTTGTCCTGGGTCACCGCGGCGTACACCGGGTCGGCCGGCGTGAGGTTGGGAAAGTACACCAGCACCTGCTGCTGCCAGGCCGGCAGCAGCATGGTGCGGTAGCCGGCCTTCTCCTCGTTGGACTTGAAGAGCGGGACGTCGCCGAGGCGAATGAACTGGAACTGGACGTCGGTCTCGCCCGCGACCACCTTGGCGTTCATCACCTCCAGGTCGTTCACGAACACGCGGTGGGCGCGGTCGATGTAGGGGAGCTGCTGGCCGATCGGGTCGATCTTGAAGAAGTAGGGGTTGCGCTCCAGGATGAATTCGCCGGGGTTGGGCTCGTCGATCACGTGCCACGGATGCAGCGACGGCGCCTCGATCGCGTTCGGGAAGCGGGTCGGGATGTGGTTGGCCGCGTCGGTGCCGCCGACCGCGAACGAGGTGTAGAACTTGCCCCACTCGGCGGTGTCGTAGCCCTGTTCCTTCATCACCGGCAGGATCTTGTCGATGTCGGTGTAGTCCTTGTGGTACTGCTTCATGTAGTGGCTCGGGCGGATGAATCGGCCGGCGGGCTGCTGGCTCACCTGCCCCAGGAACAGGCCGTAGGATTTGGCGAACTTGACCGAGAAGGAGTAGTCGTCGACGATCGACACCTGCACCGGCTCGCCGCCCCAGTTCGCCCAGCGCGGCAGCGTGGGGGTGATCTCCTCGTTGAAGTACACGTCTTCGAACGCGTAGCGCACGTCGTCGGTGGTCACGGGAGCCCCGTCCGACCACTTCAGGCCCTCCCGGATGCGGAACGTGAACTCGGTGGCATCGGCGCTGTGCTCCCAGCTCTCCAGGATCGAGGGCTGAATGGTGGCGCCCAGGTAGTCGTAGCGGTGGTTGGATGCCGACGGTGCGATCTCCAGCAGCTTGACGGCGTTCAGGTGGCGCAGGTAGACATCGTGGTCAATGGTGTACTCGGTCCAGGTCAGCGTGCCGCCGTAGGTGCCGTTCGCCTCCCAGGTCTGCATCACCAGCGGATTCTTCGGCAGTCGCTCCTCCACCGGCGGCAGCCCGCGGCCGGCCAGGTAGGGCGAGTCCGAAAACGTGATGCTGGCGCCGGTCTGGCGCACGTAGTCATCCATATTGTATTGCCCCGGCGGCAATTGCGCCGCCACCCACAGCGGCGCCAGCAGCACCCCTGCCACAACGATCAACGATAGTCTCTTCACGAGTACCTCTGCGCCGCACCCTATCCCAGCCGGCAGGCGGTGTCAAAGGCGTCAAAGCCGCTTGGTTCCCGCCCCTGTCCTGTGGCAGGTTGAGGTGGGGACAGGAGGGTGCGGAGATCCGCGCCATCACGACGAGTACCTGCAGTGGATCGAAGATACGATGACCACCGAGAGGATACGATGACCACCAACAGGGCACCGTGGGTGCAGGTGCTCTGCGCCTTGGCCGGGTCGAGCCCTTGAGCGGGGTTGCATGACGGCCTGCCTGTCACCGTATCCTTACCGGTGAAGACAGCCAACGTAAGGGAGCGGGACGACGAACATCAACGCGGCCATCGTGGATCAGCGGATTTCGGGAATCATCGACGAACATCCCGACTGGTTTCCCTGGGCGGACGAAAACAAGCAGCGATCGGCCGCCTTCGTGCTGCTCTGCATGTCCACGGCGCTGGAATTCGCTCTCGAAGAGTGCGCCGAGTTGCTGACTGAAGGAGGCAACGACGCCGGCGTCGACGGAGTGCACATCGGCGACGTGGACTCCGATGGCTTCCCCGTAACGCTGTTTCAGGGCAAGTACAAGGTCAGAGACCTGAGCGGGACCGCCAATTTCCCGGAGACAGGCGTACAGGCTGCCGTCCAGACCGTCGAGATGCTGTTCGACCCGCAGCGGCGGGTCGCTCTGAACGAGCGGCTCGAGCCGCACATCGCCGAGGCACGCTCCCTCATCGTCGATGGCTATATCCCCACGGTTCGCGTAGTGCTCTGCAACAACGGCGCGCGGTGGACTGCGCAGGCGGACGCGTGGGCGCGACAAGCCGTGCGCGACTACGGCGACCAACTGGAGTTCATCCATTTCAACCATGACGCCATCGTGCGCTCCCTACAGCGTGGGCCTCACGTTGATGCCACCATGATGCTGAGCGGCGGCATCGTCACCGAAGACCTGAATTTCAGAAGGGTGCTGATAGGACGAGCGTCGGTCCACGAGCTGTATCGTCTGTTCGACGAACACGGAGACCATCTCCTGGAGCACAACATCCGGCGCTATCTCGGCCATGCCAATCGCGTCAACATGGACATTCGCGCCACATTGCTCGATGACGAGAAGTCCGCCGATTTCTACTTCTACAACAACGGCATCACGATGATCTGCGATCGCTTCGACTTCAACGCCCTGCAACGAACGGACTACGTGGTACGAATGAAGAACGTGCAGGTGATCAACGGCGGGCAGACCTGCAAGACGATCCACCGGACGCTGACTGACAACAACTCGTGCGCGGCAGAGGCACATGTTCTGATTCGCATCTATCAGTTACCGGGCGAGTCGCGGGAAGTCGTACAGGAGATCACCAAGGCCACGAACAGCCAGAGCCCGGTGGACCTGCGCGACCTTCGTTCGAACGATGAGCGGCAGAAGACCTTGGCTCTCGGCTTGGAACAGCTCGGTTACGGCTACAAGCGCCACCGCGACGAACGTGGGCTCGCGGGGCAGGTGATCACCAGCTCCCTGGTGGCAGAAGCGGTTCTGGCCGTGTGGCGAGCGAAGCCCCATCAGGCCAGGTTCCATCGGTCCCAGCACTTCGCCAAGCTGTACGACTTGATTTTTTCGGGTCTTGCCGCGCCACAGGCGTTGCTTGCGGCCCAGATTTTCCGATTCGTCGAGCGGGCACGGAAACTCGCTACCGACGACTCGCCCAACTTCCTTCCTTACGCGTCGCATCACCTCGCCATGCTTATCGGTCGCGACCTGCTTGCCGGCCTGCAGGTCGCGCCAAGCGATATCTCGCACCGCAACTTCGGTGCGCTCCAGGCTGCCCTTGAGAGCGATGGTGAGCGCCACTACGCGGCGGCCATCGATACGCTGAGAGACGCCCTGCGCCGCTGCTACGGCGATCGCGAAGTGTCGCTGCAGCAACTCGCTGCCACGTTCCGGCGCGGCGACCTGCTGGAAGTGCTGAACGCGCCCGGCGGCCTTTGAGGGCTTGGAAGTGTCCGAAGTCCTTCATCGACGATCTGGACGGTGGCGCCGACAGCAACGCCGAGCCCCTCGATCGCCAGCCCGATCGCCGCCCCTACCGCCACCCGGCTCCGGTGTAACGGGCCGCCGATTCGAGACCGCCCGTCGCAAAGGAGAGCACAGTGCCGACACCCCGTGACGAGTATCCCCGCCCGCAGTTCGTGCGCCCCGATTGGCTGTGCCTGAACGGCGAGTGGCAGTTCGAGATCGACCAGGGAGACAGCGGCATCGACCGCGGGCTCCTGGAGCGCGAACTGAACGGCACCATCACGGTGCCCTTCTGCCCGGAGTCCAGGCTGTCGGGGGTCGAGAACCACGATTTCCTCAACGCCGTCTGGTACCGCCGCCGGGTAACAATCCCCGCGGCGTGGGCGGGCCGCCGCGTCTTGCTGCATTTCCAGGCCGTCGACTACGACGCCACGGTGTGGGTCAACGGCGTCGAGGTGGGGCGCCATCGGGGCGGGTTCTCGCCATTTACCTGTGACCTGCACGGCGTGGCGGCGCCGGGCGAGGAGGCGGTCATCACCGTGCGCGCGCGCGACACCGCGGAGCGCCCGCAGCCGCGCGGCAAGCAGTCGCGCGAGTATGGGCCGCACCGCGCCATCTACGTGCGCACCACCGGCATCTGGCAGACGGTGTGGATGGAGCCGGTGCCCGACCTGGCGCTGCGCCGGCCGCGGCTGACGCCGGACGTGGCCGGCGGCGTCATTCGCCTCGAGCAGCCGCTGACCGGCAACGCGCCCGGCCTGCGCCTGCGCGCCACGCTCAGCGATGCCGAAGGCGAGGTGGCCGGCGCCGAGTGCGCCGCCGACCTGGACCTGGCCCCGCGTCTCGACCTGCACGTCCCGGAAGGCCGCCGGCGGCTGTGGCAGGCCGGCGCCCCGCATCTCTACGACGTCGCCATCACGCTGGTGGATGCCGCCGGCACGGTGGTGGACGAGGCAACCTCGTACACGGCGCTGCGCGCCGTGAGCATCGACGGCAAGGCGATCCGGCTCAACGGCGAGGTGGTGTTTCAGCGCCTGGTGCTGGATCAGGGCTACTACCCGGATGGCATCATGACCGCGCCGACCGACGCGGCGTTGCGCCGCGACATCGAGCTGAGCATGGTAGCCGGCTTCAACGGCGCGCGCCTGCACCAGAAGGTGTTCGAGGAGCGCTTCCTGTACCACGCCGACCAGCTCGGCTACCTGGTGTGGGGTGAGTTCGGCGACTGGGGCTGCCGCCTCGAAGGCCCCATCGACGGCGAGCACCAGAGGCCGGGCGCCGAGTACGTCACCCAGTGGCTGGAGGTCCTGGAGCGCGACTACTCGCACCCGTGCATCGTCGGCTGGTGCCCGCTGAACGAGACCTGGCAGCGGCTCGGCGACCGGATCACGGTGCTGGACGACGTGACGCGCGGCATGTTTCTGGCCACCAAGGCGATGGACACCACCCGCCCGGTGCTGGACAGCTCCGGCTACTCGCACCGCGTTCCAGAGTCCGACGTCTACGACAGCCACGACTACTCCCAGGACCCGCAGCAGCTCGCGGCCAACCAGGCCGGCTTGGCCGACAACAAGCCGTACCTGAACAGCGCGGCCGGCTGGGGCATGCCGGAGCGCACCCTGGAGCGGCTGGCCGGCGGGCTGCAGTGGTCGATCGCCTACCGCGGTCAGCCCTACTTCGTGAGCGAGTTCGGCGGTATCTGGTGGAACCCCGAGGTGGCCGCCGGCGAGGACTCATGGGGGTACGGCGAGCGCCCGCGCACCCTGGAGGAATTCTACGCTCGCTTCGAGCGGCTGTGCGCCGTGCTGCTCGACAACCCCGACATGTTCGGCTACTGCTACACTCAGCTTACCGACATCTACCAGGAGCAGAACGGCATCTACAAGTTCGACCGCGCCGGCAAGTTCGACCCGGCCCGCCTGCGCGCCGCCCAGCAGCGCGCAGCCGCGATCGAGCAGCACTCAGATTCCTGACACGGGAGCGCCGAGCAACCTGTCGGCTGTCCCCCACTCTGGCCTGACCGGCTGTGTGGGATGACGCTGCGGCCGCTGGGCCGCTGTTGGCCGCTGTGCGGGGGCATTAGGGGGCATTGCCGGGGCCTTGACGGACGGCATCGGACGGTGCATGATCATTGACTGAGCGGTTTCGGACACATGCCGACCATGCGCGACCATAGCACTCAGAACTGCTACCAGTTGACGCAACCAGTAGGCCCCCCCCCCCGGCAACTCTTTATACGAGAAACCTTTAACCGCCACCGCTGATCGCCGCGCGGGCGTCTTCGCCTGCAGCGCGGGGGCCGCGGCCGGCTGCGTGCGGTGGCGGCTCAGTCCACCTTCGTTCGCTCACCACCGCAACCTTCCTGGGGCCCGCCCCCCGTCTCACCGTCGCGGAACCGACCGCCGGCGTTACCGGTCAATCACGTTCACCACACCCCGCCGGTGTCCCGGCGCATCGGAGGTGCCCATCATACGCAAAGAACCGCACGCGCGCGCGGTGTGACCCGGGTGAACCCGGCTGAGTCACACGCCGCGCACGCCGGGAATCTGACTCTGATCGCGCCAGGCCAAGCCTGGGAGGGGAGGAAGATGTGAAGTATGCATCAGAAACCTGTCGTAGCCACCCTGTGGGTAGCCAATCCCACCCGGTAGAGCGTAGCCGGCAGCCGGAAGCGAGTCTTGCGTTGGTCGGGGGCGACCCCGGGGACGAAGCGTAGACCGCGACCACAGAAGCCGTGTCATTGAGCCACGAAAGAATAATTGCTGGGGCCTTCGTCGTTCTGAGAGCGGGGGCAGCACCGACGTGCCGAAAACAATGGCTTGGCACGGAGGCCCGGCCGGGGTCGGAGAGCAGGGCAGATGTGGAGCGGGTGGCCCAGGAACCTGGGAGGTCTCGTTGTTTCCATGACGGGAGAGCCGGAGGGACGCCGGGGTACCAAAGTCCAGGCCTGTGCGGAAGGGCATCCGAAGAAGCACAGGAGCGAACAGACGGGTGCCGGCATGGTATCGCCAAGCGAAGGCAACGAAGCGCGGCGAGAAGGGCAGCGAGAAGTCTTAGCGCCCCCATAGTACCGATGAAGCCGGGGAACGGTCGCCGCACCGGACCCGGTGGAGGGAAGGAGGGCGTCGAGTCGCAGAACCGATGCGGGGAAACACGGAAGGTGCAATGGAATCTGGAAACGTGTTAACGAAACAGCAGCGGATAGCAGAGAACGCGAGAATCCACCCGGAAGTGGCGTTTACGTCGCTGGCGCATCATATGGATTTGGAGTGGCTGCACGAGGCCTACCGGCGCACCCGGAAGGACGGTGCAGCTGGCGTCGATGGACAGACCGCCGAGCAGTACGAAGAGAACCTGGGGCAGAACCTGAAATCGCTCCTGGAGCGCGCGAAGGCAGGTACGTATAGGGCACCGCCGGTGAGGCGGGTGCACATACCGAAGGGGACAAGCGGAGAAACCCGGCCCATCGGGATACCGACTTTCGAGGACAAGATACTCCAGCGGGCGGTGCAGATGCTGCTTGAGCCTCTGTACGAGCAGGACTTCTTGGACTGTTCGCACGGCTTTCGGCCCGAGCGATCGCCGCACACGGCGCTGGATGCACTCTGGAAACAGACGATGCGGGAAGGGGGAGGTAGTGTGATAGACCTGGACATACGCAAGTTCTTCGACACCCTGTCACACACTCAGCTACGAACGATTCTCGGACAGCGGATGCGAGATGGAGTGATCACACGGCTTATTGGCAAATGGCTGAAAGCCGGCGTCATGGAGAATGGCGCTGTCTCACACGCGGGGCAGGGGACGCCACAGGGTGGAGGGATATCTCCGCTACTGAGCAATATCTACCTGCACGAAGTACTCGACCAGTGGTTCACCGAGGTAGTGCAACGGCACCTGCGGGGACGGGCATTCCTGGTACGATTTGCGGACGACGCGGTAATGGTATTCACCGATCGGCACGATGCCGAGCGGGTATTGAACACCTTGCCCAAGCGTTTCGCGAAATACGGGCTGACCGTGCACGAGGAGAAGACCGAGATGCTGCGGTTTGAACCACCGGAAGGGGACAGGGCGGGAGCACGACGGGAGAGTTTCCAGTTTCTGGGGTTCACCCACTACTGGGGACGCTCGCGCACGGGGAAATGGATCGTGCAGCGGAAGACCGCGCGCGACCGGATTACCCGCGCGCTACGCGCTGTATCAACCTGGTGCAAGCGCAACCGCCATGCGCCGCTGCGGGGACAGCAAGCGGTCCTGCGGCGCAAGCTGTTAGGCCATTAAGGGTACTACGGCCTCACGGGTAATGCGCGCTCTTTGGCGCTGTTCTACTACACGGTGAAACACCTCTGGATGAAGTGGCTGAATCGTCGTGGTGGCCGGCGTCTCAACTGGGCATGCTTTGCTCGGCTGCTGGCACGTTACCCCCTGCCGGCGGCACGTGTCGTTCATTCTATCTACGCAGCGAAGGCTGCGATTTGAGGAACCGTGTGCGTCAATTGCGCTCGCACGGGACTGTGGGGGCCTGGGGTGGGTAACCACCCTCGGCTACCCGGACTGGCTGTCCCGCGTTGCGGGCGCGAGAGCAGCCAGGGAGCGGCAATCCGCTCCGGCAATGCTCTCAAAGAATCAACCCATACGGAGTTACATATGAATATTGTACGAGTCACAAGGACCTTCGCGGTTGCGTTGGTCCTGGTCCTGACCGCAGCCGGCCTCTGGGCAGCTGCCGCAGAAGAGGAGCCGGCAGCCGCCATGGAGCAGGAAATGGTGATGGACCCAACCACCGGCAAGATGGTGACGGCGCCGGAGTATGGCGGGACATTTTCCCATGCTATAAAGGGCGACTATCCGGTTGCCGACACCTGGTTCCAGCACGGGCCGGGAAATCTTGTCGCTCCTGTGGTAGAGAAGCTGGGCATTGCGGACTGGGCAATACCAAGGGACCAAAATAGCCTCACTTCAACAGGCGTGGTGCTGGGAATTCCCCTGAGAGGGCAGTTGGCTGAAAGCTGGGAGCAACCCGACCCACTCACGATAATCTTCCACATCCGTCAGGGTGTTCACTGGCACGATAAGGCGCCGATGAACGGTCGGGAGCTGAATGCCTCGGACATCGAATACAACCTTCATCGTGTGACCGGTCTCGGCAGCGGCTTCACCGAACCTAGTCCCAGGGACTGGATCAAGGATTTGCCAATCGAATCGATAGCGGCCACCGACGAGTGGACGGTTGTCGTGAAGCTGAAGGAGCCGAGCCTCCAAGCGCTGATGAACCTCGCCCTCGCCCAAACCGGCACCATGTTACCCCCCGAGGTGATCAAACAGCAGGGCGACGTCAAAGATTGGAGGAACCTGGTCGGCACTGGGCCCTATATGCTGACTGACAGGGTCGAGGAAAGCTCGATAACCTACGAAAGGAATCCTGACTACTGGGGCCACGACGAGAAATACCCGGAGAACCGCTTGCCCTATACTGACAAGATAAGGACCCTGATCATGCCTGAAACGGCGACAATTCTGGCGGCGCTACGCTCGCGTCAGCTTGATTATACGGGTCATGCCGGGGCATCTTCAATAACATCAATCGACCAGGCAGAAAGCCTCAAGCGCACTAACCCTGAGATCGTGCAGTGGCATGTGTTCGGGCGGTCGGAGACTGCTCTTGGTTTTGACGTTATCAATCCGCCTTTTGACGACCTGAGAGTGCGCAAGGCGATGCAGATGGCAATTGACTCCGAGGCCGTCAACAATACCTACTTCAAGGGTATAGGAGTCGCGACACCTCACGGGTGGGTGAGGGTCGAGGGGTATAACATCCCATTTGCGTGCGCCGTGGAAAGGCGCTGTCGCTCAGCGGGTGCGAATCCCGCCCGGCA